>CAYNIG010000121.1:0-13001 GCA_964396995.1 uncultured Saprospiraceae bacterium
ATTAAATTTGAGAAAATTCAGTTGTGAAAGGTGATCAATAAAACGATAATTTTCTTATTTTTTGTTCCCTTTTTATCAGGTCAAACATCTATTATAGATAGTTTAGAATACGAAATAATCAGCACAACAAATGATATCAAGAAATGTGATTTGTATTGGGACCTGATAGAAGAAATAGAAAAAGCAGATGGAGAAAGAGCGTTTGCTTTGTGTGATACATTGGGGGACCTGGCTGAAAAAATAGATTATAAAACAGGTATTGCCAGAGCCCTTAACGGAAAAGCAGAATACCACAAAAACAATGGAAAGATTAAAGAGGCAATCGACTTGTTACAAGCTGAACTTGAGATCCGAAAAGCCATTAATGATTCTGCTGGAATGGGTCGTGCAATAAATGATATAGGGGCCAGTTTTGCCGATATATATCAGCCAGATTCTGCTATTCATTATTACCTCATCAATCTCGGTATACAGGAAAAACTCAAAAATTATAAAAATATAGCCTCGGCCTATGCGAATATTGGAAATTTATATGGCGATCTCAAATTGCATGAAAAAGCAATAGAAAGCCTGAAAAAAGCATTGCACACCCGTCTGGTGCATGGTGATGAAAAAGGTACAGTATATACATATAATAATATAGCCGTAGCATTTGGTGGATGGAACAAACCTGACTCTGCTATTTATTATTCTTTAAAAGGGATTGAAATGGCCAGAAAATACAATAATACATTTGTGGAAGGAGTCATCACGGGTGGGCTGTCAGAGCTGTATAAAGACAAGGGTGAGTACCAGAAATCATTGGATGCGGCAGATAAGTCCATTCTGTTGCTCACCAAAGCCAACAGAAGACCTAATCTGGTATATCCATATGTCAATCGTGCAATTGTCTATAATTTGATGAACCAACCTGAAGAAGCTTTAAAAAATCTCAATATGGGGTATGTGATTATGAAGGAAATGAATCTGATGAGCCCTCTGGAAGTATACTATGAAGAATACAGCAATGCATATGAAAAAATAGGTAATTACAAAGAGGCACTGATCTGGATGAAAAAATTTATGGCGCTGGACGACTCCATTTTTAAAGAAGAAAATAACAGGATGCTTGCAGAAACTGAAACTAAATATCAAACACAAAAAAAAGAAGCGGAAATAGCCGTCCAACAATTGGCTATAGCTAATCAAAAGCAAAAAATTACCTCGCAGCGTATCTGGATTGCTGGTTTAGTAGGATCCCTGTTGGTATTGATGGCTCTATATTATGCATACTGGAACAGATATAAAAGAAAGAAAAAAGAAGAGCTGGATGCGGCAGTAATCAGAGAACAAAAAAATGGACTCAGGGCAGTGATAGATGCACAGGAAGAAGAAAGGAAAAGAGTAGCAAAAGATCTGCATGACGGCATAGCGCAGGAAATGGTTGCTTTAAAACTGGGTGTGAATGTACTGGAACAAAAAATTAAAAATCTTTTGCCAGAGCAATTACCATACGTGCAGGAATTAAGTCACCAATTAGAATCCACTACTCAAGAAATACGAACCATTTCTCATTTGATGATGCCTCCCGTGCTGGAGACAAAGGGGCTGGCACCCAGTCTGGAATTGTTGTGTCAATCCACACTAAAAAATGCAGGATTGGATTACCGGATAAATATTGAAGGAATCACCGACCAAATTGAGGATAAGTTTAAAATAGGCATATATCGCATAGCACAAGAATTGATCAATAATATCATCAAACATGCCAATGCAAATAAAGTGTTGATTATACTGTCACTTACCGGCAGTAGTTTAATGCTTCAAATTGAAGACGATGGCCGGGGATTTAATTTTGAGGAAGCCAGGTATAAGGGAAGTATGGGATTATTGAATATTATTAGCAGGGTGAGTACCTTAGGTGGATCTATACATGTTCAATCTGTACAACCTCATGGCAGTTGCAGTACCATCCAAATACCAATGCAATGAATGTAGAGAAAATAAAAGTAATGGTAGTGGATGATCATTTGCTGGTAAGAAAAGGATTTATCTCGTTGTTGCAGGAGATGGATGAGGTGGATGTAACAGGTGAATCAGCCAATGGTAAAGAGGTATTGGAAAATTTAAAAAAAGGCATTCGGCCTAAACTGATATTGATGGATTATGAGATGCCCATCCTTAATGGCCTCGAAACATTGAAAATAATCAAACAGGATTATTTTGGTGTAAAGGTGATCATACTCACTATGTTGCAAGATAAAGAACTGGTGGAAGCATGCCTTAAAAACGGTGCAGATGGTTTCTTGTTTAAAAATACTTCATTTGATGAATTAAAATTGGCAATCAATAAAGTATCCAAAGGTGAAAGATATTTTAACAGTGAAGTTGCACTAATCTTATCAGGACATGCAGAAAATGATAACCCGGATAAGAGCAAATTATCAGCCAGAGAACTGGAAATTGTAAAGCTGGTTGCAGAAGGAAAGACCAGCACAGAAATCGGATCAATATTATTTATAAGCCCACGCACTGCGGATACACACAGGAATAACATTATGCAAAAGCTGGAATTGGAAAGTATACCAGCATTGGTGAGGTGGGCCATTAAGAATAAAATAATCAATTGAGGCGTGTTGTTTTTACTTAAAGGATAGGGTTGCCCAAAATTGGTTAGTCTGGTTTCGTACACAATGAATAGAATGGAGCACTTTAAGAATGTAAGAATTTTAATAAACAAAATGAACATCATTCCATTTTCACTTAGTCGATTTTTAATGATGGCTTTTTTATATGATTGCACATAGCGGGTGGGCTATTAATAGTGTATCAATCATCTCAATGATCGATAAAAGTAGGATATAAGCCTCCGGGAATTCGAAAGGTAGTGTTTCTAAATAGATCAAAACTTATGTTCAGAGAAAGGATATAAAATACCACAGAAAAATTTGAATGTTATCCCGTAAGTGAATTATGTATTTTGGTTATGTTACTGGGTAGTCGAGTAAAAAGGGGTTGAAGTATTGAAATACAACACGAATCCCCTTGATTATCAGGGCAGAAAAGGGCAATCTATTCTATAAACTAAAAATGATTATATTTACCTAGTCTATTTTTCGATTGAAAAAAATTATTGTACTGTTATTTTTTTGCTGCCTTTTTGTTCCTTTTACAGGGACCTATATTTGGCTTCAGTATCAAAAGCATCAATTGAGAGAGAGAGTGAAAAATCACATTCTTTCGCAGGTGGGTAAAAATGATTTGATCACTTTGAAATTTAATTCCATAGAAGCGGCCTCAGAATTGCACTGGGAACATGATAAAGAATTTGAATATAAAGGTCAGATGTATGATGTAGTGGAATCCAAAACTCACGGAGATACTACTATCTATGTCTGTTGGTGGGATCATCACGAAACAGCATTAAATATTCAACTATACCAGTTGGTGGAAGCGGGCATTGGCAATGACCCGCAGAACCATAAAAATCAGGAAAAATTAAAGGATTTTTTCAAGTCAATTTATTTTTCATCCCTTCAGATTTTTTCACTTCCCGAACCGAGAAACATTTTAATGCCTACCTATTTTCTTTATCTGAGAAATTCCTGTGGATACTTTACATTACTTAGCCCTCCACCTGAAACAATTTCATAAATTACTTTTGCTGGCAATGGAATATAACCGTTCCAGATAGAAACAGAAAACCTGTCATTAGAATAATCTATGATGACAGGGATTTATGTATGAACATTGTAAAATTTTTATTCCATAATGAAAAAACTATTTTTTATATGGTTGTTTTCATGCTTAAATATGCTTGGAAACAGTCAGATTATATTAATTAAGGATATGGAAAGCGGCAAACCATTAGAGTCTGTCACTATATTGTCAGACAGGCCGGCTGCATTCTCCATTACCAATGCCAATGGGCAGGCAGACATTTCCGCTTTTGCAGCATGCACCAAAATTCAAATTCAATTACTAGGCTATCAAATTCTCACAAAAAGTTTTGCTGATATTGAGCAGCAAGGCTTTACTATATTACTGGAAAATACCGGACTTTCAATGGGTGAAGTAGTGATCTCAGCTTCCCGGTGGAGACAGGAGTCCAGGGATATCCCATCCAAAATCATCGGTATTTCAAATAAAGAAATGGCACTTTTAAATCCTCAAACGGCTGCGGATTTACTGGGAATATCAGGCAAAGTTTTTATTCAAAAAAGCCAGCAAGGTGGTGGTAGCCCAATGATACGAGGATTTTCGACTAACCGACTACTTTATACAGTTGATGGAGTTCGAATGAATACTGCTATATTTAGAAGTGGTAACATTCAAAACGTGATTTCACTGGATCCCTGGGCTATAGAAAGTACGGAAGTTTTATTTGGACCGGGATCGGTTATCTATGGCAGCGATGCAATAGGAGGTGTAATGAGCTTTCAAACATTGACACCTAAGTTTTCGTTTTCCGATACTATTTTAGTAGATGGCAAAGCGGCATTGAGGTACTCATCAGCCAACAATGAGAAATCAGTTCATTTTGACCTCAATGTTGGAAATAAAAAATGGGCTTCTGTGACTAGTTTTAGTTCAAACGATTTTGGCGATTTGCGTATGGGTAGTAAAGGTCCACAAGAATATTTACGCCCATTTTATGTACAACGTATCGATAATAAGGATGTAGTCGTAATTAATGATGACCCCAGAATTCAGCGACCGTCAGGATATTCTCAAATAAACATGATGCAAAAGCTAAGATTTGCCCTTGGTGCGAAATGGGATTTGCAATATGGGTTTCATTATTCTGAAACTTCAGATTATTCCCGCTACGACAGGCACATTAGGTATAGAAATGGTCTACCCCGGTATGGTGAATGGGCTTATGGTCCTCAAAAATGGATGATGAATAATTTTAATATAAACCATATAGGAAAGGGCAGATTATATGACCAAATGTCACTTCGATTGGCCCTACAGAATTTTGAAGAAAGTCGAATCGATCGTGATATTAATAACAATACGCGACATATCCGGCTGGAGGAAGTAGAAGCTCTTTCTGTAAACCTGGATTATACTAAAACCATTAGTGATAGACAAAAGTTTTTTTATGGATTAGAATGGGTAAAAAATGATGTTGCGTCATCAGGTATTGATAAGAATATAGCCACTAATGTAGAGGTAAGAGGACCTTCCCGATATCCACAGGCAGACTGGTTTTCAATAGCGGCCTACATAAGTTATCAGAATAAAATTTCAGAAAAGGTATCCATATCTGCAGGTACCCGATACAATAAATTTAAACTGGATGCAATTTTCGACAACACATTTTATCCTTTTCCTTATACGACAGGTAAATTTAATAAAGGGTCGGTTACTGGCAATATTGGCCTTGTTTTTCGGCCAGCCCATGATTGGGTTTTTAGTGCCCAGGCATCCACTGGTTTTCGCTCACCTAATGTGGATGATATGGGGAAAGTATTTGATTCTGCTCCAGGATTGGTGGTGGTACCGAATCCTGGTCTGGATGCAGAGTATGCTTATAATGCTGAGTTCAGTTTTGCCAAAATATTCAACCATAACGTGAAAATAGACTTTACTGGTTTTTATACCAAACTGCAAAATGCTTTAGTTAGGAGAGATTTTACATTAAATGGGCAGGATAGTCTCCTGTATAATGGCACTTTGAGTAAAGTACAGGCTATCCAAAACGCTGCAGTCGCCAATGTATATGGTATACAAGCAGGTATTGAGATAAAACTACCTGCAGGATTCAATGTATCCTCTGATTACAATTTTCAAAAAGGAGAAGAAGAATTAGATGATGCCTCTACGAGCCCTTCGAGACATGCCGCACCTTGGTTTGGGATTTCCAAATTATTTTACAGAACTGATAATTTGAATCTACAGTTTTATGCTGTATACAGCGGCAAAAAAAAATACGAAGATTTGCCACAGGAAGAACAAGCCAAAACTGAAATATATGCCAAAGACGAAAATGGAAAACCCTGGTCGCCGGGATGGTATACCATTAATTTTAAGGCACTATATCAATTTAATGATCAATTTTCTATCAGTGCCGGTTTAGAAAATTTGACGGACCAGAGGTATCGGCCTTATAGTTCAGGTATAGTTGCTTCGGCAAGAAATGTTGTGTTGTCAGCTAGTGTGAAATTTTAAAGGAATTTCAGCCATTTTTAAATTTTTGGGTTTGGGATAAACCCCAAACCCAAAAATTTATCGAATTTAAAAAAAGTAGTTTCAAAAAAAGTTAAATCCAAAAAATGTCAGAATCTGCATCAGCCATAGCAAAGCAAACCAGAAACTTTCGTCAAATTCATAAGTGGGTTTCAATTCCATTATTTTTATTTTTGTTCTTAATAGGGTTTACGGGATTATTATTAGGCTGGAAAAAGCAAAGCAATTTATTGCCTGTAACGGTAAAGGGACTCAGTAATAACAGCAAAGAATGGTTGAGCATCGATAGTCTTCAGAATATCGCGATTCGATATTCAACCGATAGTTTAAAATTGCCGGATAAAATAGATCGGTTGGATATTCGGCCATCAAAGGGCATTATGAAAATAGTTTTTGCACAACATTTTACAGAATTGCAATTGGATTGCAGTACCGGAGAAATCTTGTCAATGAATACCCGATATTCAGATATTTTGGAAAAAATACATGATGGGTCAATTATTGATTATTTGTTTCAAAATAGCAGCGATAGCGTCAAGCTGGTGTACACTACCTGTGTTTCATTGGGTTTAATTTTATTGTCGTTTACGGGATTTTGGTTATGGTTCAATCCAATCAGGATAAAAAAATTGAAAAACGTGAGTAAATAACCTCTCCAAAAGGGATCAGATCATTAACTCTTTTTCTGCAAATAAAGGTATTTCAGGCTATTCATATGCTTGGTTAAGTTTACGGATGAATAGTATTGTTACTCGTCCCAAAATAACTTTACCGACTTTATTTTTTAAAAACCAGTGTTAGGATGGGATTGGCTGTCTTCATGCAAAAAAAAAAGCCCGGACACTCATCCGGGCTTTAAAAAAAGAGTATAAAAATTCGGTTTGAGATTTATTGTTTATCCCACCAAACACGGGTATCGAGATCGTCGGCACCTTGTCTGGCAATGGCTTCTTTTACATTGGTACTATTGACGGAAATTTCAGAGTTAGGATAAGTAAGTCTCCTTATAAATTCACCCTTGATAGCCTTTCCTGGGAATGGATTGGGAGCAAGTTTTGGAAAACCTGATCTTCTGAAATTGGCGAATACTTCAGGACCATTCATAAAGGAAGATACCCAGTATTGAGTGTTAATTTGCTCTAAGCCTTTCGAAGCGTCATATGGATTAGCATCAACGTATTTGGTGATGTCAGCAGCGGCAATAGCTGAGCCTGCATCATGAGCAGCACATTCCTCCATATGAGCTCTGATACCTGCTTTAAATGCATCTCCTGCAGAACCAGAGGCCCATCCTCGTTGAATAGCTTCAGCCAACAACAAAGAGGTTTGAGAATAAGTGAGTATAAACATGGAAGCAGTATTTTTGGCAAAACGAGTACGATCTACCTGGCTGAAATCATAAAAGCTGGCCAATTTTAGTTTTTTAGCTTCAGCTACTGCCCCTGTATTATCCAATCCCATTGGCATTCCTATTTGCAATGAAGTATCCAGGCTTGCTTTGGCAGCGGTTTGCTCAGGACCTGACTGAGCTCCTACATATCTTACTGCAAAAGCTCTTAACCTTGGATCTGCAGTTCTCTTTAAGTAATCGACAAACGGTGCAGTGATATAAAAGTTAGCAGCTTCAGTACTATTTAGCATCTGACCAACGCCATTTGTATAGTTTGCATCGTGCCTGATGACTGCGTTATCAGCATTGGCAGTCATTAGTCCTCCTGCAACTGCTTTTTGGACAGTGGATTGTGCTAAGGCTGGATCAATTTTTACCAATCTCATACCCGCTCTTAATAATAAAGAATAACCAAATTTTTTCCACTTGGCTATATCTCCACCATAAAGTAAATCTGATGTTTCAATTGTTTTACTGGCATCGAGAGCGGCAGTGGCATCAGATATCGTTTTAATAATATCCGCATAAATGTCTTTTTGAGCATCGTATTTTGGATAAGTTGTTTGGTTCAGGTAACCTTTCCCAGCATCAAAATAGGGAATATCTCCATACGAATCGGTCAAAATCATGAACCCAAATGATTGTAGGATTTTTGCCATATTATTTAAATTACTTCTGGCAGGTACATCCTTGGTTTGATCTATGATGTCAACTGTATTTCTGATCACGGAACGGTAAAATCGTATCCAATTTTGGTTTGTAGCTTCGCGATTGTCCTGGTTGTAGTTAGCCCCGGTGAGTACACCTGAGTTGGGAGAAATTACTTGCTGAGCAATTCCCATTTCATACTGCACGGTGGTGGCTACAAATGAAGTATTGATTATAGCATTGTTTAAGATAAAGGCCGGATTTATAGAGGTTGCCGCATTTTTATTGATGTTCAGATCATCAAATCCTTCATCGCAGGAAACAACGATTAGAGCAAAAATGATTAAAGTATATTTTAATAAATTTTTCATGTCTTGTTGGTATTTTTAAAATTTAACATTAAGATTAAATCCAATGCTGCGGGTAGTGGGAAGTCCAGTTGATTCCATTCCAACCAAATTATCGGAGGTATAACCAAATGATTCCGGATCTATATTGGGAACCCATTTTTTAAGCATCAATACATTATTGGCTACAAAGCTTAATTTGATCCCTTTAATAAACGTGGTTGCAGGTATTAGCTTGGATAAATCATAGCCAGCTGTTATCTGTCTTAGTTTCCAATAACCACCATTGTAAATAATGGGTTCTATTAACTGTTGAGAACGAACCACTTCCCAATAGGGTTGTACACCTGCTTTCGCAGTATTTGGTTCACCTTTTTCATTCACACCTACTCCTATCACTCCACCTTCTCGTCCAAGTAATGTTTGTTTATGCAAACCATGTCGGGTGGCGTTGAAATTAGTACCAGAAAGCATCATGTTTCCAAGTTTGAAATCAATCAGGAATGAAAAACTAAGGTCCTTGTAAGTAAAGGCATTATTAAAACCACCAGTCCATTTTGGTAGTGCTGATCCAAATGATATGAGATCGACCGTTCTGAGTGGAATACCGTTTGTTCCAAAAATTTGTCTGCCTTGGGCGTCTCTTCTATATCCAAATCCATAGATTTGTCCCATTTCCTGGCCAACAACTTGTCTTAATTCTCCATTAAATACGTGGGTGCCGACGGTAATTCTTTCACCTGGTGTTTCAGTTAATAATTTGAGTACTTTGGTTTTATTATAAGCACCGTTTATTGTGATGTCCCATTGGAAACTTCCGGCTTTCAATGGAGTAAGATTGATCAATCCTTCAATGCCATTTGTTCGACTTGTACCACTATTAATTAAGGTATTAACAAAACCGGATGCATCAGAAACCTGAGCTGAAACTATTTGATCATCTGTGATTTTTTGATAAATCGCAAAATCAAGACCTACTCTGTTTTTAAACAGTTTTAATTCCAGTCCTATTTCTTTTTCAGAAGCGCGCATGGGCTTAAGGTTGGCATTGGGTAGAGTATTTCCTGAAGAACCTCCTAATGGTTGTGAGGCTCCGGCGGGATTGGGGAAAAGATTCGCATTCACTCCATAAAATAAATTGTTAGCATATGGACTTACATCAGTATCGGATCCTACCTCAGCGTAAGCTGCACGCAATTTTCCAAAAGTAAGCCAGGATGGAGCGCCATCACCTAAAGCATCACTAAATACAAATGATCCTGAAATAGAAGGGTATAGAATGGATCGGTTAGCAGGACTTAAAGTAGAAAACCAATCGTTCCTCAACGTTCCATTTAAATATAAAAATCTTTTGTAGGAAACCTCTGCAGAACCATAAACAGAGTTTACCGCTCTTTCAGAAAGGCTATATATTGGATCTTTAACCCGGGAATTGGCCACGGTGTACAATCCACGAACTACAAAATCCTGAACAAATACATTGTTTTGATCTGCTCTTCTGTACATTTGGTTACCACCAGCTGTCAGATCTATACCAAAATCACCAAATTCCCGTGAGGCAGAAATCAAGAGGTCAGCATTTGTCTCTCTGAATCTTCGGGACTCCTGGGTAAATGAGCCATTTACAAACCCCGCGGGAGCTGCTGCCAACGATGCCTGACCGGTAGGGAAATTATTATATGCCTGATCTCTTGACCAATAGTCCTGGCCTACGCGACCCTGGACTGAAAGCCAATCGGTAATATTATATTTTACAGAAACATTACCATACAATCTGTCTCTGACAATATTATTGAATTGTTCAGCCAAAGTAAAATAAGGATTGGTTCTATTCATAAACCTGGAATAGATAAATTCATTACCTTGAGCATTGTATTTTTTAGCTTCCAATAAATCCAAAGGCATGCTGTTGGCTAAATTGTACAAAGATGTCGGAATGGAGTTGTCCTGATTGGCAATATTGGGTGGATTGGTATTGTTTTCTTTCGAATAGTTTGCGCTGCCCGAAATACTTAATGATTTAGATAAGTCATAAGCAAAACCGAGGTTTAAAATTTTTCTATCAAATTTATTATTGGGTACTATACCGAGGTTGTTTGTATTGTTAAATGAAAGGTTAAAGCCGCCTTTATCCCCATTGGAAGCCATCGTTATAGTATTCGCAAAGTTCTGTCCGTTTCTAAAGAATTTCCTGATTCGATCGTATTGGGGTTCATAAGGCACTGTTACATTATCAAACAATACATGGGTCATACCGGGAGCAAATTTTTCGCCAAAAGACCATTGGCCAGAAGTTGGGTTGGCTGTAGTGGGTCTTACTCCATTTTCACCTTGTCCGTATTCGTATTGATAATCTGTAAAATCCAATGGTGTTTCATTAGTATAATTGGAATTAAAAGTAACCCCTATCCCTTTTGATTTTGAATCACCTCTGGTTTTCGTAGTAATCATGATTACTCCATCTTTCGCCCGAGATCCGTAAAGAGCAGCAGCGGTGGCTCCTTTGAGCACAGTCATGCTCTCAATATCGTCAGGATTGATGCTACTGAGACCATCTCCGCCATCGGAAGTAGTTCCTCCGCCCCGAAGACCAATGGAATTATCCGCACCTGCATTGCCAGGATTGTAACCAAAATTAGTATTGTCTATGGGTACTCCATTAATAACGATCAAAGGATTATTTTGTCCATTTATGGAAGACTGACCACGGATTCTGATTTTGGATGTACCACCCGGACCAGTACCTAATGAGGAAATGTTTACTCCGGCAATTTTTCCCTGCAGTGTATTCATAAAATTGCTGGATTTGTTTTCGGCTACCAATTCTTTGGAAATGGTACTGGTTGCATATCCCAGTTTTTTAGCTTCTTTGCGAATACCCAATGCAGTCACCACAATTTCATCCAGGGCCTCGGCACTTTCTGCTAAAATGACATCGATTACTTTTTGATTGCCAACAGACACTTCTTTTGTAGTAAATCCTACATAAGAAAATACAAGAGTACTACCCTCAGAGGCATCGATAGTATATTTACCATCGATATCTGTAACAGTACCAGTAGAGGTTCCTTTTACAACTATGGAAACACCTGGGAGACCAGTTCCATCAGCGCCGGAAGTAACCATTCCGGAAATTTGTGCATGTATGATAGCAGCACTGCATATCATCGCACTCAGAATCATAAGTTTGAGTTTAATCATACAATAAAGTTTAATTTTCTGGTTAATAGAATAGTAACGAAAAAAGTATATATTTTGCAGCTATTCGTTGGTAAATGTAATTCATTGCCCTGATATGCCCAAAAGGACGAAATATTTTTTATAAACAGGCACCCTGGTTGCGTTTTTTTCGTTTTGGTAAAAAGGTGACTTGTAACCAGGTAACCCGACCGTAATTTTAACTTATAATTGATGATGTGTTTGGTCAAATATTTTTCTATATTTTTTTTGTGTTTAAGCATTAACCTGATAAGCCTGGCCCAGGTCAACACCATAACACTTAAACCATCTACAACCGATAGTAGGATAAATACTTTTGATGCTGATAACCATAAGATTTATTTCAGTAATGGAACTCAAAATAGAGGCTTACTCATCTATTTGCCCGCCAGCTTTTACCTTACCAATTCTGCAGAATTATTTTGCCACACGGCAGCTAAGCTCGGCTATATAGTGATATCCCTGGCTTATCCCGGTACCGATATCCTTTATGATGCCTGTGCCCATAATACCACACTAACTTGTTTTGAAGATATTCACCGAGAGATTATTGAGGGTAAAAATTATAATCCTTTTTTAAAAATAGACTCTACTGAAGGTATACTTTATCGATTGAAAGCTGTGCTGCAATATCTAAAATCAAATGACAAGACCATACCGTGGCAAGACTTTCTCGATGAAAATAATAATATAAAAAATGCCAATACCACCTGGGCAGGACATAGCGATGCTGCGGGTCGCGTAGCAATTATTGCTAAATATATGAAAGTAAAAAGAGCAATCCTCTTTTCCGGACCTAAAGACTTCAGCGAACATTTTTATGTTCCTCCTGCCTGGATGAGTACCGGTACATGGAAAACGGATAAAAGTAATATCTATGCTTTTGGTCACGGGCAAGATGATTTTTTAATTCAGCAGGAGATATGGGACAGTCTGGGACTAAAAAAATACGGCAGGATTGTGAATACAGAACAGGCAGAACCTCCTTATAATAATAGCCGTCAATTAATTACCACACTAAATGTCGCGATAGCGGACCGACATTTTTGCACTGTCTTAGACGAAAGCATACCCTTAGTTGGAGGCGTTCCTGTTTTCGAACCAGTGTGGAAATATATGTTGAATGACCCTTTAATAAGCACTCCAATAGAGTCGTTTGCCTTATATAAATTACCAAAAATATTTACTAATACAGTCAAAGCAGGTGAAAAAATGAATATAGA
>CAYNIG010000122.1:0-12942 GCA_964396995.1 uncultured Saprospiraceae bacterium
TTTATATCAATTCTTTGAAATCCATCATAACCAGACCTTACTCCAATGATTCTTCTTCGTGATGCATCACCGATTTTGATCTTGGTGCCCAGTTCTATAGCTTTTGCTGCAAAGGAATATTTTAATTTTGGTAGTACATCACTCCATGTGAGTGTTTCCATGGAGGCTGTATTTCTGGGTTTTTTCCATCTTTCTTCGTACACATCAGATAATTCTTTGAGTGGAAACCGTTGATCAAAATGCACGAATAACTGATCAGCCAGTTTATGTATACTCACTGCAAAGGCAGTAATATCCAAACCATAGTGATTGGTAAGCCACTCCGCCGTGATGATGACCTCAGGATCATAGAGCTCCGATATCAATATCATCCTGATCTCGGGATTCAGATCATTATTATTGATCAGGTCTATCAACTCACTTGGATCGGGATTTATATCAGTTTGTATTTCTTTTATCAGCGTTTCTTTGTCCCATTTGGAGATCATAGCTGCGTAGGAGAGTGATTGCAAGAGCTGTAGTTTGTTTTTATCTCTTTTCAGCTCTATCACTATGAGTGTGCTATCATCCGGATTAAAAGCCAGCAGATCTATAGCATTGCCCACCGATGAGTGCGGTGTGATTTCCTGACCTATTAAAAAAGAGGTCGGTAATCCCAGTTCATTCTTTATTGTCTCCCAGCTTTTTACCATGGCTGCTTGAAAATCATATCGCTCCAGAAGATTTTCTGATTTCATGGCGGATTGAAGGAGGACTTCAAAGGTTTTGGATTCTGGGTTGAGTTTGAGCATGACCTTTGATTTTTAATCACAAATTAACTAATTAAAATATTTATTGATTTCAAAATTATTCATATACTTAATTGTAATACTCTCTGAAAATTCATCGATACAAATCTTAAAAATATCAATATATAATAATTTCATATATTGAATAAATTTAAAATCAAAATTAAAATTCATTAAATGCCCTTTGTGTAATATGTCACAACGCAATTGATAAATAGATCCAATCTTAGTTACAGGTTCAACTTGATCTATTTTGATATCAAATATTTTTGAAATATGTTCCTTAATTGGTTGAATTTTTGATGAAGTAAGAGATATGGTTTCAATTGCAGTCCATAGAAATAAAAAAGCTAAGATTCCATTTTCATTAAAACTTCTCAAATACCAATTGAGACTCAAATTAATTTTATTTGCAATAGGTTTTTCAAAATTATTTATTTTTTTTTCCATTTTTAATAGCCCACTAATTGATTTGGTATTTTGGATTTGAGGGTTGTACAATTCTATATTCAGTTCTTTTAAGCAGTGTGTATGCGAATAAGTGTATTTATTATTCGAAGTGTCAAAAAACATTTCATGATAATTGCAACATACTTTGAAGTTTATTAACCCTAACCCTAATTCTAAACTACTTAATGCACAAAATTTATCTAACAATAAAAGCTCCTCATTTTTATCTATAGTTGTTTCAAGTGGAACTAATTTAACTGCTAATAAATGACAACCAATTTCAGAATGTATAAATTTAGCTTCTAATTGGGTGGGAAGTCCTTCGTAAATATACTCATTAGAAATATTTAAATATTCTAACTTTCCTTCCCAAAAAATAAATATATATTTCCCCAAATCATATTTAATAATCTTATTTAATCTAGAATTTGTTGTAATATTCATTCTAAAACATGAATAAATAAAATGCATTTTTTTGTTTTGAATCAATTTTCTTGGAAAGAAACGCATTAAACTTACTCTTTCATCTTTATCGTTTGTTATTAAATACATAAGCAATTATTTGCGAAAATATCTAAGAATCTCCCTCCACCACCTTCCTCTCCTCCTCCGTAAGCCCATACAATCCATACACCAGCTCATCTACGCGACCCTCACAATAATCTATCTTAGTCTGTATCTGCACCAGCTTAGACTCTAGCTTGGTAACAGCTCGCTCTTGGTGTAATTGAAGAAGTTGATCGACTAGGGAGATGATTTCGTTATATATTTTTACTTCTTCTTTGCTTTTAAAATCAATCAACTTAATTGGAAATGGTTTAAGATATTCTGTTTTAAACACAAAATATCCTCCACGCAAAACATATCCAGTTGAACTTAAAAAATACCAAAGTAGCTTTGAATTTAGAACTGCAAGAAAATAGTTTAAGTGTTCTTTAATAGATTCCTTAAAAATAAAGCTATAAACTTTTGTGGTGTGATAAATATTTCCCATTACATCCAATGAAAGTTGAGGTTTAATTGCAATTTCTGGTGTACACAATTTTACGGATTCAAATTCAGTTAAATTTTGTGGCCTGGAATACTGCCACCATGTAAGTTTAAATCTTTCATTTTCTCTTTTGTTTAGTGCATTCTTATTTTCCTGAAAATAACTCCAGGTTTTCGGATAATCAGCTTTCAATATTTTATCTGACATTAGCTGTGGCTTTCCTTCGACTGTAACATATGGAAATATTACATTATTTTCTGGGTTTAATACTTCATACCTTTTTACTTCTTTGCCCATTAAAAATGGTTTGAGAATAGACTTTTCTAATTCTATCTCTTTATTTAATGCAGCGGAATAACATAAAATTGTATTTTCTTTTACCTTCAAAGTTTTGAGTACAAATATTTTATCTGAGCCTGTGGGAATTCCTTGAAAAATCTTTCTCGTAATATCTCCCAAAGTTAGTTTTTGACTATTCAATTTTTCAAATAATGCCTCTTTCGCTTGGGATACAAAATTCCACTTACTATTTAATAGGGGTAGCTTCGAATTAAAAGAATAGGCTTTCATTTTGTCATTTATGAAGGCAGGTAAATCAGGTACATTAGATACATTAATTGGTTTAGTATTATTTTTTTTCAAGAAAAGAAGGCAAGAATAGGTACTCGCATCTTCGAAAATCTGATGGGCTCCAAAATGGACAATATGCTTCAAAGCTTTTTCCTTAATTATTAAATTTCTAATTCCTTCTCCAAACTCGGCTTGGAAAAACTTATGTGGTTGTATAAATCCCAGTAAGCCTTTGTTGTTTAAAAGTTTAAGTCCTTTTTCGTCAAACAACACATATATATCGTAGTTTCCAGTAGAAGCAGCTTGATAGTGTTGTTTATAATATTCTATAGCGAATGGTTGAGTTTCCTGAAGTCCTTGCATTCGTAAGTACGGTGGATTCCCAATCACCACATCAAAACCACCACCCTTAAATACCTCCGAAAAGCCTTTTTCCCAACTAAATGGTTTTATTTTTTTCTCTTCGCCAAAGTCTAACTGACTCGCATAAAAATCTAAATCTATCAGACTATTGCCTGACTTTATATTATCATCCAGGGTAGGTAGTACCCGATCGCTAAACATAGCCATCTGGTGTGCTATAGAGGCATGGGTCTCACCTTCCATACATTTGAGCAGGAGACTGAGTTTAGTCACCTCTACGGCATTTACATCTATATCTACACCATATATATTATTGAGAAGTATGCGTTTTTTTTCGGCCGTGGTGAGATGACCATCAGGGGTGAGGGTATTGGTTTTTTTTGTTTTTAATTTAGATTGTTCGGTGTAGTAATTTAGATGCCAGTCAAGCAGATATTGGTATGCACCTATGAGGAAACTACCACTACCACAGGCAGGGTCTACTACGCGCAGTGCACTGATGGCCTCAGGAGTAGATGCACGCTCTTTGATCACTGTACCTAGCGTATGCTCTACGATATAGTCTACGATGTACTGTGGAGTATAATATACACCACCAGCTTTGCGTACTTCTGGTTTTTCTTCTATTCGGGCGCGATGCGCACTGTCTATTCTGATCACTTTGCCCAAAAACTGTTCGTAAGCACTACCCAGTATCTCTACCGGCAATACTGAAAACTCATAGGGGCAAGTAGGATAGTATAGCTGTGATATGATAGTGCGTATGGCTTTATTATCTATAGTAAGAGTACGGGAGATCTTATCTTTTTTAAAATCAAAGAGGCCACTATTGTATTTAGCATCGGCTTCTTTAAATACATGCAGCAGGTTTTTATAAAAATCATCACCATTCAGTGCATTCTGCAGATTGCCATAAGGCTCTACACTACGGTCTTCGGCTATGCGTAGGAATATGATGCGATCTATGGTCTGCTGCACAGCATAGTTGATCTCATCTTCGTCCAGTGAAGTATTATTATAGCTGATAGATGAAGCCAGGGCTTTGCGCCATTCGTCTAGGGAGGTGAGGAAATCTGTATCTACGCGGCCAGTGCCTTTTTTGTTTTTATTGGAATCTATAAATTTATCAAAACCACCTTTGAGTACCTGCTCTTTGCTAAAAGTATCCCATATAAAATCCCATTCGGCGATATACTCTTTGTAGGTGAGGTATCTGACTCTGGCTTTCGATGCTTTATCAGTAGGTATTGGCTTTATAGTACAATCATAGATGGCAAACTCTTCAAAATCAGTCATCACACTGATGGGCATGGCGGCGCTCCAGCCATATCGTCGTACCTGATAAGCTGGTTGTATTTCATCTTTTACGACTACGGATGGTTTTTTAGCTTCCAGAAAAAACAATCGTTTACCCCCTACTAGTCTGAATGAATAATCGGGTGCTTTGGTAGCTCCTCCAACATTCACTTTGTCCTCATGTATTACCTCCCGATAAGCTTCAGCATAGCCCAGGCTATTGTCCACATCCCAGCCAAGTGCTTTAAAAAATGGATCTATAAAATCTCTGCGGGCAAGTGTTTCATTATATTCTGATTTTTTATAAGAGGGAAGTTGCTCTTCAAATCGGGTGATGAGATCTGCAATTTTAGCAAGTGCTTCGGTCTTAGTGAACATTTTCCAAAGATAATAAATGACTATAAATAAGAGGCTGAGAAAATTATTTAAGCGAAAGCGAGACTTTAAGGGCAAAAGATGAATTCAATTTCCATAATGTAATATAGAAAATTCAATTCATCTTTTGCAAAGCTTAATTTTGAAGGCACTTGTTAATGTAATATGACTTCTCCGAAGTCAAGATTTCCATTAAAGGCAGGATTTATTAATGGCTTGATTGCCACAAGTAAGGCTTTGATTTTATGATCTGTTTAAACCGAAACTTTTGCAAAGCTAAAGTGGAAGGCACTGGTTAATATAATATGACTTCTCTGAAGTCAACATTTCCATGTACGTACTATTAATAAATGCTTTAAATTCCACGGTAGGACTTAGATTTTACTATCTGTAAAATAGAAACTTCACAAATTCAATTCCGGATATTTTATTTTCAATTCAATAATATCCATATCTAATTTAGCCAGGAATTTTCTATGCGCCATAGAATCCGGATGTATGGGCCGGTGATTTTTCGCTTTATGTATCTGATCTAATTTGTCCAATAAGTTGATCGATTCATGATTAAAATAGGTTTCTTTAAACTTTGACCATACATAGTCGATGGCCATATCATTAGGATGTACCAGGTCTTCACCATAAAACCGGTAGTCACGCAGATCATCCAATACGATCTCGTAAGCCGGGAAATAATGGATATTATTATTGGATTTACACAGTTTTTCAACTGCCAGGGCAAGCCTGGCTTTGCTCAAAGTGTTATCGGTAAACCCTTCTTTCAGATGACGAACCGGGCTAATGGTAAGGATGATATTAAGATGGGGATTGATTTTAGTCAATGAATTAATCCAGGTATCGGTGCTGTCGACTATTTCTTCTACTTCCAGAAATTTTCTATCAAAAAAATGGTTGGGTATCTTATGACAATTGGCAACCAGTACATTTTTTTCTTTCAACACATATACAATGGAGGTGCCGAAAGTGATAAGCAAAATATCAGCTTTTATTAATTTTTCTGCGGCCAATACGGCAATTGAATTCAATGTATCGAGTACTTTCTGTTCATTAGCTCCGGAGAAATCACCATGATGATGGAGCCCATGGTATAGTTCGCCATCAAAAAATAAATCTCCGGCTTCCCATGTCTCGTTTTTCAATAAATGATTGATTTGATTCGAGATACTTACGGGATTGAAAACGATACCACAGGGATTGGAAAATGAATTGAAATAATGATCGACTAATTTTCCATGTATATGTTGAGTAAAACAAGAACCAATACTAAATAAACGATCGGTATATTTTATTTTAAAAACTGACTTGGGTATTTTTATTTCTGATCTGAAGGAGGCCATGTACTATTTCTGGTCATAAAGATAGGATTCTGGCGGTCAGATAATATTCTAACTGAAAACAAATAAATCTTTTAGACTTGCAGTATATTTCAGGATTAATTCTTATGGCGGAAAGTTTTAATAGAATTACAGGATCAAAAAAAGAGCAATATGATGGTGTTTTGCCACAGGTAAAAGGACTACTGGATGGAGAAACGGATCTGATTGCTAATATGGCGAATATCACGGCTGTATTGAAAGAGCAATTTGGCTGGCTTTGGATAGGTTTTTACATTGTCAAAGGAGATCAATTGGTTCTGGGGCCTTTTCAAGGGCCGGTAGCCTGTACCCGGATCCATTTTGATAAAGGTGTTTGCGGTACAGCCTGGGCCAGGAGAGAAACCATAATTGTACCCGATGTGGATTCTTTCCCGGGCCATATTGCCTGTAGTAGTCTTTCCAAATCAGAGATAGTGGTTCCGGTCTGGAATAAAAATAATATTATAGCGGTATTGGATGTGGATAGTGTTTCTTTAAATGATTTTGATGAGACAGATAGAGATTATTTGGAAAAGATATCCGGTTTGCTTTAACCTCGATTCTACCCTGATTTAGTTTTGTACCTTTGCGGCTCAAAATCATGATAGTAAGCTGTATTGTCGCTATTGATAAAAAAGGTGCGATAGGTGAAAAAGGCCAGATCCCCTGGTATTTGCCGGCCGATCTCAAATATTTCAGAAAAACCACTACTCCTCATCATGTGATCATGGGAAGGAATACCTACGAAAGTATCGGCAAACCCCTGGCCAATAGAATAAATATTGTCATTACCCGGGATGCCTATTATTTAAGTACCGGTTGCCTCATAGCCCATTCAATAAAAGAAGCCATGGGCATAGCCGCAGATCATGGTGAAAAAGAAGTATTTATTATAGGTGGTGCCCAGGTGTACAAACAAAGCGCTGCTCTTTGGGATAAATTATATCTTACCCGGGTGGATATGGAAGCCGTGCATGCGGATGTCTTTTTTCCTGATATCAATATGTCGGATTGGGCACTCGACAAGAAAGAAAATCATGAAGCCGATGAAAAAAACAAATGGAATTATTCGTTTGAAGTTTATTCCAGAAGGTAAAACTGTAAAAACATATAGTCAAAAGGAATACATAATAGAAAATGCATTATCTCACGATAGAAAACGCAAATAAATCATTTGGTGATAAAATCCTCTTTCAGGATGTATCCTTAATGATAAATAAGGGTGAAAAAATAGCACTCATAGCCCCAAACGGATCAGGGAAAAGCACATTACTTAGAATGATTGCCGGTATTGAAAAACCGGAAGGAGAAACTGCCAAATACCTGGTCGCCAGGAACATCACGATAGCTTTTTTAGATCAGGACCCAAACTTTAATCCCGAATCAACCATTATAGATTCGGTGCTGGATTCCGATCTGCCTGCAGTTAAAGCAGTAAGAAACTATGAATTAGCTCAGTTGCATGCAGAGGATCGACCCGAACCAATGGAAACGGCATTGCATGAAATGGATTTGTATAAAGCATGGGATATTGAAGCCAGGGTAAAAGAAGTATTATTCAAATTAAACCTGACTAATCTTGAGCAGAAAGTAAAGACCTTATCAGGAGGTCAGGTAAAACGATTGGCTTTAGCTCATGTATTACTCACCAATGCCGACCTGATTATTCTTGACGAACCGAGTAATCACCTGGACCTGGATATGATAGAATGGCTCGAAGAATATCTGAACCAGGAATCCCTTACGGTACTGATGGTGACTCACGACCGATATTTCCTGGATAATGTATGTGACACCATCATCGAATTGTATAATGGAAATATAAATCGGTATAAAGGAAACTATTCGCAATTCCTCGAAAAAAAGGAAGCGATGCAGGAAAACGAAGCGATTCGGTTTGATAAATTAAAGCAGTTATATAAAAAGGAATTGGATTGGGTGCGCAGACAACCCAAAGCTCGAACTACCAAATCAAAAAGCAGAGTAGATGTATTCAATAGTATAGAAACGGCCATAAAATCAAGCAAAGAACAACAACAACTAAAACTCAACTTTGCCTCTGCCCGGCTTGGCAGTAAAATACTTGAACTCAATTATATCAATAAGTCCTTTAATGGTAAAGTTTTATTAAAAGATTTTCATTATAATTTTAAAAAGGGAGAGCGGATTGGAATCGTCGGACCGAATGGAGCCGGTAAATCAACATTGCTCAATATTATCATGGGAAGATTGGAACCGGATCATGGAAAAATCATTACCGGTTCCACAGTAAAATTTGCATATTATGAACAGTCCGGTTTGCAATTGGATGATGATAAAAGAGTAATTGAGGTAGTTCGCGACCTCGCAGATAACTGGAAGCAACCAGATGGCACGGTAATCAGCGTGGCTCAACTATTAGAGCGATTTTTATTTGATCGAAAAAAACAACAGGTATATGTAAGTCAGATCAGCGGAGGGGAGAAAAGAAGATTGTATCTGCTTACCATACTCATGTCTCAACCTAATTTTTTAATACTCGATGAGCCTACCAATGACCTGGACATATTTACCTTACAAGTAATTGAAGAATACCTGAATGAGTATGCCGGTTGCCTCCTGGTTGTATCACACGATCGTTTTTTTCTGGACAAGATCGTGGATCACCTCTTTGTATTTGAAGGAGGTGGTAAAGTAAAAGACTATAACGGCAACTATACCCAGTATCGTTTAGAACAAGAAGCTAAAAAATACGACGATCTCAAACCCAAAGAAATCAGCAGCCTTACCGCGGGCAAACAAGATCATGAGACACAAAAGCTCCTTCGCAGGTTGGAAAAACAGATAGATCAATTGACGCAAAAGAAAAAGGAATTACAAAACAGATTTGAAAATCCTACTGTTTCAACTGAAGATTTAATCAAATGGAGTGCAGAACTGAAAACGATTGAAGCTGAATTAGCGGTGAAAGAAGACGAATGGATGATGATGGTATAAGATAATTTCTGGTGGGCAAAGCAAGTGACTAAAATGAATGTAAATTTGAATTAATTTTATTGGCTATGTCTTCATTCTGTACTCTGGAAAATAAACACAACCATGCCATTCTGAGTTTTGGCTCGGATAAACAAAATGCTTTATCTTCTCATTTATTAAATCAATTGATAGAAAAAATTCAATCGCTGGATAATGATGAGACTATCAAATTAATAGTATTGCAGAGTAGCGGTGAAAAAACGTTTTGTGCTGGCGCTGATCTCAATGAATTATTGTCGATCACCACTGAACAAGAGGGCATTGCTTTTTTCTCTTTGTTTGCACGATTTAGCCTGGTACTCAGAAAAAGTCCTCATCTTATATTAGTAAAAGTACAAGGCAAGGCAGTAGGAGGAGCACTCGGAATAATAGCAGCTGCAGATTACACTATTGCCAGCCAGGAAGCACAAATCAGGTTAAGTGAATTGATCAATGGTATTGGCCCTTTTGTTGTCGGCCCTGCCATAGAGAGAAAAACAGGAGTGGCAGCATTTAACCAAATGACCTTGAACCCGGGCAAATGGTTTGATTCCAACTGGGCCCTGGAAAAAAATCTATTTAATGAAATCATCACTGATCCATTGGATCAAGCTGTATTAAATAAGATAAATGAGATCACCGGATACAGTACTCCTGCCCTGAGGGAAATAAAAAAGATGATGTGGTCAGCAGAACCAGCCTGGGATGAATTGGTTTATTCAAGAGCAGCTATCAGTGGAAGACTAATAGTTACGAATGAAGCCAAAATCGCCCTGGCCAGAATCAGAACTTCTCAACACAAGGCATAATCTAAAAGGAAATTTCGCCCTCTTTTGCTTTTAACCTCGACCTAAGGAACAAATAATAAAAAGCTAAAATCAGTATTCCAATAAAGAAGAAGGGAAGAGACATATATCTTCCTTCTATTCCATACATAATTTCTTTTTCGTCATATCCGCTAAATTCAAACAACATCCAGCAGCTATTGGCCATTATCCAGAAAACCACAGCCAAATTGTGGAACAATTCGGCTCTATTGTTTTTATTTTTAATACATATTCGAATGGCTATGATGAGAGTTGGAAAGATCATGATGATGGCCAGAGGTTTAAAATTAAGACACCAGCTCATATCTTTAAATAACCAGAAGACAATGTGCTGATTTTCCATCCTTCTGATCTTTGCTAAAATCTCAAATTGGTGATTGGTAATTGAATTCATTTTTTTTTAATAATTGATATAATTTATATTTCTATTGCCCGTCGGTACTGAGTTAAAATGCGTTCTCTGAGTTGCACCTTTTTTGACAATCCTTTTCATTAATGATCACTTGCCCATATTTTTTGCCATAGTCCTCTTGTGCCTTCCCATTTGGCCCTCCAGGGAGAATATCGTATTAGATGTCCTTTGTTTAAAGAATCTAATTTTAATGGATATGTAAATGAAAAACCGCCAATGGTATCTGACCAACCGGTTGCTGTACCAAATCTCAAATCATGAAAATAAGGTAGCCCGTCTTCCAATACCGAAATACACGAGTACCCTTTTGCAAATCGCCTGAGCATTTCATACTCTTTTTGACCTTCAAATGCTTTTGCCAAGGAATCATTTTTGGGGATGAAATAAAATTTTATACTTTTATCAGTGCTGAACAAAGATGAAAATCCGGAATAATATCCGGAATCTACTTTACCCATTGTACCCCATAAAATATTGTTCAATGGAGAAGGTGTAGGCTCCTGGTCGGAAATCGAAATACCTTGTTTTTGGAATTGAGAAGCAAATAACGATTCAAAATGGGATCTGTTTCTGAATGTCCACAAAAGATATATACCGGAGACCAATAATGCACCTGCAGCGAATTTCTGTTTTACAGAGTGGGATATATTTTTAAACAGTAGGAGTATAAATGCGATCAGCATGGGTATGGTAAAGCCAGGATCAGCTATAAAAATGGTGGTATAAGCAAAACGATGAGAGCAAAATGGTTCTAATAGTCCCGTCCCGTAATTGGTGAGACTATCAATAAATAAATGAGAAAACAAGCCCGCTGCCATCAATGCTGTCCATTCAAAAAAACCGGCAGATTCATTTTTATACTTAATGGATAAGAGCTTTCCTAGAATAAAGGAGCAAAGAAAAGCAAACAATAAAGAATGCGTAAAACCCCTGTGAACAAATAAACCCTGGACTGGATGAATGAAAAAATTACAAAACACATCCAAATCAGGAATAGTATCAGCAATGGCACCCCACATTATTGCTCTTCGCCCTATTTTTTTGCCAAGAATCACCTGGCCGAGACATCCCCCTAAAACTACATGAGTGAGTGAATCCATTTTTTAGACTCTGGCCAAATCTTTTAGTGCCAATACAAATTTGTCCAGTTCTTTAGTTGTGGTGTAAATATTCGGTGAGATCCTGCACCCGTGAACACCTACTCCGTCGATGGCCACCGTGAATATTTTATATTTATCTAACAGTGCCTTGGCCACGGCTGCTGGTTTCATACTTCTTATACCTACATTAGCAATACCACACGAGCGGGCCGGGTCAGCAGGAGTATTTACTACTATATTAGGTTCATTCCTGACTTTAGAGCTCCAGTAATTTTGTAAATACCTCATCCTTGCCTCTTTTCTTTCCGGGCCTATCATGTTGTAAAAATCGATGGCATCCATCACAGCCAGATCGGTGTGTACCGGTGGAGTGCCCGTATGATTTAATTTCATGATGTCATCATCGGCATAGCCGTTATCACCAAAAAATTGCCATAGATTTTTAATCTTATCTTTTTTTACATACAACAATCCTGCACCTAAAGGAGTGCTCAGCCATTTATGAAGGCTGCTGGCATAATAATCCGCAGCTAATGCAGGTATATCAAATTTAAAATGCCCGACACAATGAGCGCCATCTACTAAAACATCCACCTTTTTACTGTGTGCCATATCTGCAATTTTTTTGATCGGCATTATATGACCTGTAATATTGATCATATGAGATACCATCATCAATCTGGTTTTTGAGGTAATGGCATTGGCGTACACCTCTACTATCTCTTCGTCTGATTGGGGAAGTAGAGGCACATCTATTCGCTTTTGAACTAATCCATATCTTTTTGCCTGCAACTCAAACATATCCAGCATGGAGCCGTAATCCTGATTGGCCATCACTGCTTCATCTCCCGGTTTCCAGTCGTATCCCGCGATCACGGTGTCAATCGATTCAGTTGTATTTCTGGTGAGCACCACTTCTTCATGACTGCAACCTACCACACCGGCCAATTTTTTTCTTATGGCCAGATTATCATTCCTTCTGTGATTGCGCATATACCAGGATCCATGAAAATTTACTTCATTTATCTTGGCTTTAAATTTATCCAATGTGTACTGCGGTATAATACAATAGTAACCGTTTTCTAAATTGATATAGTCTGGTTTTAATTTATATCCTTTTCTGATTTTTAGCCAAAAATCCTCATCCGTTGCCAATTCGGCAGGTAATCTGGATTCGTGTTGAGCCACCAATCTTTCCAATGTAGAAAAAAAAGCTGTGGAGGTAAGGCCTAAGCCTGTGACCGTGCGGATAAAATCTCGTTTTTGCATATATTTTAAATGGTGAAGATAAAAATACGAAAGACTGCAGTATATCAATAAAAGAAAATACAAATGTTAGGCTTAATTTGGGTCAGCTGGTTAAGTATAATTATTTTTAATTTGCCATTCTTTCTTTGTCCGCC
>CAYNIG010000123.1:0-12934 GCA_964396995.1 uncultured Saprospiraceae bacterium
TTCCAGGCGGGACAATTATTGAATGCACATCGGGAAATACAGGCATGGGACTGGCATTGATCGGAGCTGTGAGGGGTTACAAATGCATCTTCACCACTACCGATAAACAGTCAGCAGAAAAAATCAACCTGCTAAAAGCCTTTGGAGCAGAAGTGATAGTCTGCCCCACCAATGTAGAATCAAGCGACCCAAGGTCCTATTATTCGGTAGCGGAAAGATTGAGCAAACAAATCCCTAATTCTTTTTGGTGCAATCAATATGATAATTTAAGTAATAGCAAGGCTCATTTCGAAAGCACAGGCCCTGAAATATGGGATCAAACCGATGGCAAAATTACTCACCTTATAGTAGGTGTTGGCACAGGAGGTACTATAAGTGGTACTGCCAGATTTCTGAAATCAAAGAATCCCAATATTGTAATCTGGGGAGTAGATACATATGGATCTGCCCTGAAAAAATATCATGAAACAGGCGTATTGGATCCTAAAGAAATATATCCATACATCACGGAAGGCATTGGTGAGGATATCGTTCCCCTCAATATAGATTTTAAAATAATAGACCATTTCGAGAAAGTCACTGATAAAGATGCTGCCTTAGCTACCCGGAAGCTTGCCCGTGAAGAAGGTTTATTACTTGGTTACAGTGCGGGATCTGCATTAGCCGCTCTCATTCAATTGAAAGATAGACTGACAAAGGATGATATGGTAGTCATCGTTTTTCATGATCATGGCTCACGCTATGTAGGAAAAATATTTAATGATGATTGGATGCGCGAAAGAGGGTTCCTTGAAACTGAAATAAAAGTGAAAGATCTGATCCGTGCAAAAGAAGACAAACGATTCTTTTCACTCGCAGCTACCAATTCAGTGAGAGAAGCCCTTCACATGATGAAAGAAAACGATATTTCACAAATTCCGGTGATGAATGTTGACCAAATAATTGGTTCCATTACAGAAAGCAGGTTATTGGCTTATATTCTTGAAAATCCAGTAAGTAATCTTGAAAAAAATATCGAAACAGTAATGGATGATCCACTACCTCAGATTCCTTTAGATATGGGAATACAGGATGTAAGCAGATATTTTGACAGAAAGATTCCCGCAGTCATGACTCAGGATACTGCCGGAAACTGGCACATAATCACTCAGTATGATATAATCAGAAGTATCAGAGGGTAAGCTGATTTATAATCATATTTTACATAGATACAATAAGAACTGATAATCCAATTCCTGTTATTATCCAGATCAATTTTCTCCAGGCAATACCATGATGATGAAGATTCTCCGATTCAAACAAAATAGTAATGGCCACATGTAAAAGTGATCCTCCGGCGAAAGCCAACACATAGGTCATATTATTAATCACATCAGGAAATTGTTGTATAAGATACATCCCTAAAGGTGTTAAAAAAGCAAAGACTAAAATCAATCCAATAGAACGCCACTGGCTTATTCCCAATAAACTCATTACCAGATAAAGTGTAAACCCTTCAGCTATTTTATGCAACAAAATACCAGTATATACAGAGTGTAAATGGGCTGTGCCGGCAGTAAATCCAACAAAAGGCAACCCGTCAAACACAGCATGTACACCAAGACCAATAAACAAGGATAGGAGCATACTTTTTTTGTGGTCGTACTCATGAAAATGCACATGGCCATGTTCTACCCCACCGGTAAGAACATCAATGCCTATTTGCAGGAAAAATCCAATCAAAACAAAAATTCCAATACTATGATTATGGGTCTTAAAAATCGCAGGAAATAGCTCTAATATCAATATACCAAACAGGAATGCTCCACTGAAGGATTGTATATCCTGCACTATTTTTCGTCTTTTGGCCTGGTTAAAAAAAGCAGCTAATCCAGCTCCGGCAAAAATTAAAACAAGACATAAAATAGCATATCCCTCTAAACTCATACGAAAGCTCTTAATCTTTTAAATACCATAGATCCTAAAATTGCAGTAATAGTACCCAATGCACTGCCACAGATCACATCCAGAGGATAGTGAACACCTACATAAACCTGCGCATAACAAATTACGGCTGCCCAAACCAAAAATGCATATCTCCATCTACCGATAAAATTGATTCCTGTTAAAAATAAAAACACGGAAACACAAAAATGGTTGGTGGCATGAGATGAAGTAAAGCTATATCCACCTCCACAATGTACTATTGTCCTTCTTTTGCCCTCAAGCGTGACTTCATTACAGGGTCTGGTTCGTTTTACCGATTTTTTTATAAGTTCACTGCTGAGCAAATTAGAAAAAATTACCATGGAAATGGCAAAGATCAGATAGAATAAACCCTGCTTTCCAAAATTAAATACTAAAAAGGATATCAGGAATACGTATAATGGAAACCATACGTAACTATTTCGCATGAAAGACAAAAACAGATCCAGATGGGGATGCACCCAGACCTGATTGATCTGGTGAAAAAGTTGAAGGTCCATCTGTAATAAATGTTGCATGTCAAAAACGGTGCAATTTTAGTTGTGACAACAAATGTAGCAGCTCTAAGCTATTAAAGAGAATTATCTTTGCGATTATATGGCAAAAATATTAGTTACAGGTGCTTCCGGATACATCGGCAGTCATACTGTAATAGATCTGATAGATCATGGATATGAAGTAATCGGGGTAGACAATCAGGTTAATTCTTCCCTAAAATCCTATGATCGGATATTCGAAATTACCGGTAAAAAAATCATACATTATCAGATTGACATCTGCAATAAATCTGAGTTTGAAAAAATATTTTCCACGCATGATGATATTGATGCAGTAATTCATTTTGCCGCTCTCAAAAGTGTGGAAGAATCTGTACATAACCCTTTTTTGTATTACCAAAATAATATGATAGGGCTTATCAATTTGCTGGAATTACAAGATAAGTACGGCATATCCAATCACATTTTTTCATCATCCTGCACCGTTTATGGAAATACACACGAGCTGCCGGTTACTGAGTCTACTCCCTGGAATCCAGCTGAATCACCCTACGGTTTAACTAAGCAATTAGGTGAACTTACCTTAGAAAATGTATCGAAAATAAAACCTGAGTTTAAAGCAATTTCTCTGCGATATTTTAATCCTGCAGGTGCCCATTCGTCGGCACTCATTGGTGAGGCGGCTTTAGTCGAAGTCCGAAACCTCATTCCGTTAGTGATGGAAACAGGATTTGGTAAGAGAAAGGAATTATTGGTATTTGGTAATGACTATCCTACCCGTGATGGAACCAACATCAGGGATTTTATTCATATACTTGATTTAGCTCGCGCACATACACTTGCCTTGGAACATTTGTTGAAAAATCGAACAACTAAAAACTATGAAGTTTACAACATCGGCTCCGGCAATGGATCAAGCATCCTGGAAGTAATCAACTCATTCGAGAAAGTGACAGGCAAAAAACTTAACTATAAAGTGGTAGACAAAAGACCAGGCGATGTAGTCGCCATTTATGCTGATTACAACAAAGCCCTGAAAGAGCTGGGGTGGGCACCAAAGTTTACCATCGACGACATCATGAGCGATGCCTGGGCATGGGAAAAAAATAAGGCCGCTTTCTTGGAAAAATAACCTTTAAAAACTTTTATTTTTTCAGCTGACATTTCCAAGATCAATAGGCAATCTTCTCAAACGCTTACCAATAAGATTAAATATGGCATTACCCAGGGCAGGCGCTATAGGAGGTAATCCGGGTTCGCCAACTCCACCAGGCTTTTCAAGATTTTCCATTATATGAATGTCTACAGCGGGCATTTCCTGGATGCGCATTACCTGATATTCATGAAAGTTGTTTTGATCACATTTACTTTTGGAAAAAGTGATTCCGCCTTTGATAGCAGCAGACAATCCCATTACTATATTCCCTTCAGTCTGAGCTTTTACCATATCCGGATTCACATGTTGACCGCAGTCAATCACAGAAGTGACCTTGATTATTTTTATACCCTGATCAGACTTGGCCACCTCCACTGCTGCAGCACTCATAGTAGCAAAGGATCTAAACATGGCTACTCCCCGGGCATGATTGGCTGGCAAGGATGGATATGAATTGATTATTTCTTCGAGTTTGGAAATTACTTTCAGATCGCGCTCAGCATTTCGAAGCAATTCTTTTCTGGCCACGATCGGGTCTTTACCGGCTTTATGTGCCATTTCATCCAAAAAACACTCCTGACCCCAGGCAAAATTAGAGGCATAAACTGACCTCCACCATAGGATTGGAATGTCAGTTTTTACTCTGGTATAAGATAAATGATGAATAGGGAAATTGTATTTGTGATTTTCTTTGCTCAGTTCACCGGCTAGCCAACTATCAGCCTGGAAGGGTTCTATACCATTCCAATGCTGCCCTTGTATCGACTCCCCTATGGCATGATGGCTAAAAGCGGCCAGTCGATTTTGCTTATTGATCACCCCTCTCATTTTACTGAGCATACCCGGTCGAAATGGGCCCTGGGTCATATCTTCTTCCCTGGTCCAGATTAGTTTTACCGGCGCTTGCATTTGCTTTGAGATATCAATAGCTTCTTTCATGAAATCCATAAAAGCTTTCCTGCCAAACGACCCTCCCAACAAGGTAGGATTGATCTTTACTTTCTCTTTTGGTATTCCAAGTAAATTGGAAGTTTCAGTCAATGCACCATCTGGCCCTTGAATAGGAGCCCATACTTCTACGGTACCGTCAGATTTTACATGTGCGGTTGCATTTACTGGTTCTATGGCAGCATGCGCAAGGAAAGGTGTTTCGTAAACTGCTTCCAGTTTATTATCAAAGAATTTGAAATAGCTATCGAAATCGCCTTCCTCTTCAGCACGTACACCCGGTTTCAATGCCGCACTGTGCATGTCTTTGAAATAATTGTCCGAGTTGAGAGTTGCGTCCGGTTCAGATTCCCATTTCAGTTTTAAAAGTTTACTCGCTTTGAGAGCTGCCCAATAATTATCAGCTACCACTGCGACTGCTTCTGTATCACCTCCTGGGTAAAAATGTTTGGTCTTGAGTACAGATTTCACACCAACCACTTTTTTAGCGTCTTCATCATGAATTGATTTGAGAATTCCTTTTACAGAAGGTGCATGAATAGTAACTGCATATAACATATCCGGTACTACCACATCTATTCCAAATACAGCCTGACCTGTAACCTTTGAGGGTACATCTTGTCTCTTGGCGTATTTACCCAATATCCTATACTCCTTCGGATCTTTTAATTTGGGATTTTTAGGTACTTCAAGCTTTGAAGCTTCAGATACCAGATCCCCATAGCCAATATTTTTATCACTGTCTTTAAGGAAAATCTTCCCTTCTTTTGCATAACACTGATCGGTGGTCACTGCCCATTTATTAGCTGCGGATTGAATCAACATTTCTTTGGCAGCAGCTCCTGTTTTTCTAAGTGTATTCCACAACTCCCTTACGGTACTACTTCCTCCTGATTGCTGAGCACCATATTGTGCACTACCATCCGATGGTATGATTTTTACCTGATCCAGATTTACTTCCAATTCTTCAGCCAGGATAGACGGGACAGCCTGGTAAGATCCTTGTCCCATGTCGGGCCGGCTGTTGACCAAGGTAATGTTACCTGCAGTATCAATAATAATAAAAGGATTGAGCTCGTGAATAAAGACTTGCTGATCTAATTTTAAAATACTTTCATTTCCTGCTATGGAATGAAAACCCAGGGCAAGGCTTAATCCTGTAACACCCGTTTTTTTAAGGAACTCTCTTCTATTTGAAATGTTTGACATAATCTGATAATATAAAGTATAAAAAATAGGGTTTATTAATGACCTGTACCTTGTACAGCTATGGCATCAGCAGCGCGATGAATAGCTTTTCGAATACGGTCATACGTGCCACATCTGCAAATATTACCTTGCATGTATACATCAATATCGGCATCACTGGGTTTAGGTTTTTGGTTCAACAGGGCAATGGCGGACATTATTTGCCCACTCTGACAATAACCACACTGGGGTACCTGCTCTTCCACCCAGGCTTGCTGTACAGCTGATAATGCCTCCGGGGTGCCAATTCCTTCAATAGTAGTGATTTTCTGCTTTTTCGTAACAGCTCCTACCTGCAAAGAGCAAGATCGTATTGGAACCCCATCAAGATGAACTGTACAAGCTCCGCATTGCGCAATACCGCACCCGTATTTTGTCCCTTTAAGGCCTACTATATCACGCAAAGCCCAGAGCAGCGGCATATCCGGCTCTGCATCAAATTGGTATTTTTTATTATTAACTGTCAATGAAATCTTTGCCATAGGAAAAATTGTATATAGTCTTCAAAGCTAAGAAGGCTGTGTGAGAAGGAAGAAAGAAATTAGATAAAATATTGTTAAAAACACTAAGAAATAAATGCATTGCACATAATCGGGAGAGGGTAATTACGAAAATTAAACTCCATTATCCTTCCTTTATCCTGCCTCGTTGTCCCAATTCTATGACTTCTAAATTCTTTAGTTCGTTATTAATAATTTCGAATCGTACGGCTGTGCGAAAAATATGGAACCCTTCATGACCACATGCTCCCGGATTGATATGAAGATGTCCAAGGCTTTCATCTCTCATTATTTTTAAAATATGAGAATGCCCGCAGATCAGTAAGTCAACCGGATTTTCAATCAATTTCTTCCTTACTCTCGTCGCATACTTTCCCGGATAACCGGCAATATGAGTCATATACACTTTAAAAGTACCCACCTGCCATGTAAGCTCAAGTGGAAATTCCGTTTGTATATGAGCATTATCAATATTTCCATAAACTCCTCTCAGTGGTTTTATTTTTTTCAATTCATTGATCACTTCAATAGAACCAAAATCACCCGCGTGCCAAATTTCATCCCTGTCACTGAACAATTCAAGCAAATGTTTATCAGTAAATGAATGACTGTCTGATGCCAAGCCTATCTTCATTGACCATTTTTTGTAGTCTACTCAAGTATTGACATTCAAACCCATTATTCGATTAAAAGCATTTTTTTGGTAGCGGTCATATTACCTGATTGAATTTGATAATAATATATTCCGGCACCAGGAAGATCAGATTTATTCAATTTGATTTGATTATACCCGGCTGTATAATTACCGTAAATTTTCTTTACTGACCTGCCTGTTAAATCGGTTATGAGTATCTGTGCTTCAGCGCTTACCGGCAATTCAAACGCCACCAGGGTTTGATCAGAAAACGGATTGGGCGTATTTTGATATAAAACTATTCCTTTTGATTTGGAAGTCTTTATTTCCAGACTTATATTTTTCACTTCAGGTTCCACATCGGATGTATAACCTTCTGCTTTGGTGATTTTAGAATTCACCTGAATTGCTCCTGAAATCAAACCAGTGGATTTAGCCTTAAATACAAGAGTAAATAGTTTTTCATCCTTATTTAGCAGGATTGGTTTAGTAGTATGCCAGGACATTGGTAAATATCCCTTTTTGAGGTTGGTAAGTCCCAAATTTGAATCATCCAGTTTGATCGTACCGGATTTGTACCCAATATATTCTAATATGCGGGTATCGAATCCCAATGTATACTGAAATCCGGCCAGCACACTCCTTTCAGCCAATGCAATCGGAATCTCCACAATACTATAGGGTGTAATTACATTTTCTGGTGCAATCAGCTTTATATCTTCCCTGGCCAATCTGGATTCAGTACCCAGTAATTGGTGTGGTTGTGCTGTTTGGTTTACATCTCCAACTTTAATCCCGACAAAATCATTACTGCCCGCATGAAGTTGATCCCCTGGTTTTTCAATCATTTCTTTTATGGAAAATGGCAAATCTGTATTTAGATTGGATTTATCCGCAAACCTCCATGAAGAATTACGGGGAAGTGAGGTGTAAATTCCCAATATTAATTTCCGTAGTTCCAGCAAATCCAGGACATCTATACTTGCATTATTGTCCACATCGGCCGCCAATTTTTTATACATCGAATTGAGCGGTTTGGAGCCGAGTATATGCTGTTGGATCAACATCAGGTCTATGGTAGAAACGCCGTTCATCCAATCTGTATTTTGATCCGGAAAAATCTGGTATGCTGAATTTAAATTGATGGCATCAAAACTATATTTACCATCCGATGAAGTATTTCTGCTACTCAGCTGTAGACCCTTATTTAAAAGTGAAACTTTCACATTTTGTACGGGTTCATTTGATTCGGTAGTTATCCTTCCTGTAATTACACCCAAGGTACCAGAACATACTTTCGGATTATTATTATCCTGTATTTCTACATAAGTAATGCATTTATCTGCATTGCCCTGGGCATCCACTACCCAGATATCCAGAGTCTGATTACCTATTCGGCTGCAATCAAAAGTATCGCTGGCAAATCCGATGGTATCTTTTCCCTTCTTTCCAAAGTAATAATTCAGATTTTCTTTAGCCGTACAATTATCAAATGATCCTGCATTAAAATCGGAAGCCCACAATACGATACTTTTGGATGTAGGCATCAGTACGGTGGCAATCCCATTTAGGCAATAGGGAGTAGGTTTTTTACAATCTTTAACGGTGATTTTAATGACACCAGTGTCTTCATTTCCACATCCATCGGAAGCATATACTGTGAGCAAGTGATTGCCCTGCGATAGGGTTTCAGAAAAGATCTTTACACCCGGTATACTGCGCAAGTCTACGTTACCATTCGCATTTTCGTCTAATTCATATCTATAAAATATCTTATCAGTGGGTGTACAAATGTCTGTGGCTTTAAATTTAATCTCAAACTTTTCCCTGCAGTCATTTATAAACGTGCAGAAGGTAGTATCTCTCAAATCCAGTACGGGAGCTGTTTCATCTATAATCTTTATAATTTGTGTATAAGTAATATAACCATCACCTTCATCTTTAAGATTTCTATACACACATGCTCTGTTTTCTTTATTCGCTACTAAAGTGTCATTTACGATTACATCCCCTTTACGGTAATTTTGCAATGGATCGTAGACACACCAGTCTGTTAAAGTCCATTTCCTTACAATTTTTTTACACCCCCCCTCTTCAGCATCATATTCTGTGTCTTCATAGTGCACCCCTACCAACTCACATTCATCATCCATGATCATAATATTACCCGTAGGCGATCCATTTCCCGGATTTAAATCAGGGTTGACTGTGGATGTTTCGCAGCGTATAATTACATCTTCCGGAAAAACAACTTCAAAATCAGATCGGGACTGTGCGTATATTTTTTGTTCACAGGTAATTTTATTACCACATAGATCTTTTACGTTCCAGGAGCGTTTTACCCAACCCCGCCCACATTTGTCAAGTTGGTCATTATCAGTAAAAGAAATGGAATCGTTCAGCTTACAATTATCCCATATCCAGAACATTCCTTTTCCGGCAGAAGTAGCAGGTTTACCACCGCTTGCTAATTTAGGTGACCAAAAATATTTTTTGTAGTTTACTTTACCACCCGTATCCAGAGAATCCAGGCATAACCACTCTTTGCAATAGGTGGGTCTCCATCCTGACTTGTATTCTGTAGAGCAATCGGCTTCGATATATTCATGGTGATCATCATGAGCTTTAATCAATACAGGCCCACCATAGTACCCAAAATATTTTCCGGCGTTGTCTTTCGCGTCGGTCAGATTTCCGTCGTTTTCTTTAAAACATTCAATTTCCTTAGGCCATACGCCATTTTCCCGGCCATCGGAGCAATATAAATTATGTGCATTGGAATAGAGTTGACCACCTACTACTCCATCACAATAAACATAAATATCATCCAGTTTTTCACAGCTGGGCAAAGTTTTATCCAAAACATTAACCCTGACCATACAATCATTATACAAATATTTTGAACAAGTGTGAGCAATGCTGCTTCCAGACATGCTAAGTGCCTTGGTTAAAAAGCCGGGTTCAAAATTTAAATCAAAACAATCTTTATAGAATTCAAATATTTGATTAAAATCCCCAAAGACAGGCATATTGGCTGAACCAATAAACACTTCACGATCATCATACAATTTTGAATTTAAATAGGTAAGCCAGTTGGTGAGCGAATCACCACAAAGTACTCTTGGTTGCCAAACGCAGTCTTTCGATTTTGATTCTTTATACCACTTGTCTCTTTTATCCAACCAATTAAAATTCTTTTCAGCCCGGTACAAGTGGCTTGTATTATAACAATACCAATCATGCTCAGTACAGGGAAACACATGTGGGTCGTATAAAGGCACTCCACAAGCTTCATAAATTCTGAGTACTACCCGTTTCTCACCACAATCACTAAGGTCGAGAAAGTCTTTAAAAACATAACAATTTATATAATTTTCAATATAAGCATCATAAAATGTCTTTTTATCCCAATATTCTTTTTTCCCGCAGTTTTTTTCAATTTTAGCAATTGCATCTGATTTAGTTTTCTCTATATCCTCCATTCTGGCTATGGCAAAATGCAAGACATTGCAACAATTATCTCTGCTGCCATTATCCAGGTCCTTGGCGTATACTCTGGCCCAACACACCGAAGGATCTACGACCACCTGGGAATTCTCATCACATAATGGTGTGGGGGGTGTTTTGTCCTGCACACAAATAGATATGGAATCGCGCGTGCGGTTAAAACACCTATCAGAAACATCTACATACATTTTAAAACAGCGGATGCCATAAACCGCATCCGTTGCTGGTAAAGTAACTGCATTCGGCAATTTTCCTTGTAATACGATCACTTTTTGTGAATAGCTTTCAGTATAACTAATTACATAATCCTGGCTTGTTTGTTCATCACAGTCATCAATGGTTAATTTATCAATGTTGATGGAAGCTACACAATCATGCGGTTTTACGGTTTCATCGTATTCCTTTTTGCCTCCGGTAACAATAGGATTTTCAATATCGTGAATTTTTATATACTGCACGCATACAGTATCTCTTCCCAGGCACCAGTCAGAAATTCTCCACTGCCTTCTGATTTTAAAACTATTGCCACAGGTATAAGTAATCTGATCTGAATAATCAAGGTTCACTTTGCAAAGTCCTCCCCTTTTTGCCCCCCCGGTCGACCACAAAGCAACACAAGTGTCTACATATACACAGGTATCTTTTAATGCACTGCCAGTCAATCCCGATTTAACCGGAAAAGGACTGTTTTTAAGGACAGTAATTAAAAAGGTATCTGTTATAGCCGGTACTAATAATGAATCTTCTACAATGCATTTCCTTGAATTATTGGCGAATGTATCTGCCATCTGCAGTTTAAGCAATAATTCAGGTGAGGGATAGTTTGGACTAGATTTATCACTGGAAAAGGTAATTTGCTGGTAATTGGTTTTATCATATATCGAGCCGGTCGCCTCTTCTTTCCTGCACAATACCCGGCAATTCAAACTTATATTGTCTGGTTTTTTTACTAATGGCAATCGGTCTTTCCTTATTAATAATGTATCATTGCAACTGGATGAATTTCCCCATTCATCGTAAGTGGTTATGGTTCTGTAAACTCGGCCCAAAATAGCGGAATCACAGTTGTAATCCACCCAATGTAATGAGGAGATGATGGCTGTCCCTGCCTGACCGCAATTATCTAAAGGTTTATTGACCTGTTCCATAAATTGGGCAAGCTGGAAACAACTGATTTTTAGATTGTTTTTGCATAGCGGTTGAGGAGGAAATTTATCTTCGATGGTCACATATCCCCAACATGAGTTTTGATTTACCAGGTCTTTTACTCTATATATAAATGTATGCCCCAGGTGACTGCGGTCAACTGCTCCGTTGCCTGGCTGATGGGTGCCAAACGGATAGGTGAGGCTAAGTGTCAAAGTGGTACAATTGGGATTTGCTAATACATCCTCTACTCCGATTACCCGCTGACAATCTTCATCAAGTGAGATATTTACGCGAGCGTGACAATTGAGGTTACAGACCTGCGCCTGAAGGGAATAAAAGGATAAGATTAAAAGTGAAAAGAAAATGGCTAACCTGCGATTTTGGGGAGATGCTAATTGCTTCATAAATAATTACTTAATAGATTGGAATATCAAGCAAATGAACTAAAGCAAATTGTATTCCAAAATATTATAAATAATTATAATATGTTCATTGAGTTAATCATATATTACTGTATTACAAATACTTACAACATATTATTATATTATAAAAAAAATTAATACAAAGCGTAAATATCCTCAATTCTAAATTTGAATCAAACCATGACCAGCATTTATAAAATCAATGGTGAGAACTTAACTGCTTTCAAAAACCAAAAATGAATAAACAGGTCCTTCTTCAGTACCTTTGAAATAAATGAAACTGAAATAAGAAAAGAAGTTATGGATTTGAACAAAGAATCTTATAATCAAATAGCAGACGAATGGGAAATAAGCAGAAAAAAATCATTTCTAAGTTCACTTATTGTTGACTTTGCTCAACGTATAAAACCGGGAGGAAAAATTCTGGATGTTGGTTGCGGATGCGGGTACCCTATTGCCTTTTATTTGGCCCACCAGGGATTTACTGTAACCGGAATAGATTTTGCTGAACACATGATTAAAAAAGCCACTGCACTTCAACTGCCCGGTGCTCAATTTTATCATACTGACTTTTTTGATTTTGAAACGGATGTACTATTTGATGGTGTCATGGCGTTTGATTCATTTTTTCACTTCCCTCATAAAAGTCAAAGATCAATCTATCCTAAATTGGCCAACCTAATTCGTTCAGGTGGATATGCATTATTTACGCATGGGCTGACAGACGGCGAAATGACAAACGACATGTTCGGTAAACCTTTTTATTATAGTAGTCTTGATAAAAAGGTTGTCGAGCGGCTGCTGTACCTCAATGAACTAAAGATCGAATATTCATTGGAAAAATACATTGAAAAAAACACCGATAGAGATTGGGTGGTTTTATGCCGTAAAATTTGATCATTGTTTTT
>CAYNIG010000124.1:0-12913 GCA_964396995.1 uncultured Saprospiraceae bacterium
AATCCACGTACCTTATCAGCGATATGAATCGGTAATAAAATTTTTTGAGGAAGCTTCAAAAGATGATGCGGTGACGGATATCAAAGTAGTGCAATACAGAGTGGCCAAAGAATCACGCATAATGGATGCCCTGATGGATGCTGCACGCTCGGGTAAAAATGTATCCGTTTTTATTGAAGTAAAAGCCAGATTTGATGAAGAAGCTAATCTGAGATGGGGAGAAAAACTCACCAAAGCAGGAGCGAAAGTGTTTTACAGTTTCCCGGGACTGAAAGTTCATTCTAAAATAGCATGGATTAGAAGAAAAGAAGGGAATTCATACAAGACCTATACTTATTTGAGTACCGGAAATTTTAATGAAGATACCGCATTGGTGTACTCTGATTTTGGGTTGTTTTCTGCCAACAACCATTATACTGTAGAAGTTAAAAAAATATTTGATTTTCTTGAATCAGGTCAGAAACCAAAATCCCCATTCAGACATCTGTTAGTAGGAAAGGTCAACCTCCGGGAAGAACTGACTAAACTGATAGAATTTGAAATAAATGAAGCCAAACAGGGCAAACAAGCTTGGCTCATTCTCAAGCTGAATAGCCTCGAAGATTCGGAAATGATACGGCTTTTGTATAAAGCATCCAGGGCGGGAGTGAGAATAAAACTGATCATCAGGGGCATATCCTGTATTGTGACCGGGCAAAAGAAACTCTCTGAAAATATAGATGCAATCAGTATTGTAGACCGGTTTCTGGAACATGCCCGGGTATTTATCTTTCATCATGCCGGTAAAGAAAAAGTCTATCTGTCTTCTGCCGATTTTATGGAACGGAACCTCAGTTTCCGCATTGAAACTTCATTCCCGATTTTAGATGAAAAATTAAAAGATAAAATAAAATACCTGGTCAATCTCCAATGGAAAGACAATGTAAAAGCCCGGTCCTTGAATTACAATTCTATAAATGAATATAGAAAAAAATCAAAATCTGCTCCGATCAGATCACAAGTAGCAACATATCAATACCTAAAGCACGAAGTGCCGGACTGAGGTGATCCATAATTTGCCAAGCCGGCTAATTTAAATGCACCTTAACCTGAAACCATATTCCCATTTTCATTTAGTATTTTTACATTCTATATGCTCAGGTCCATTTCTCCAATTGATGGAAGGTATGCTAAAACTGTTAAGCCGCTTTCAGACTTCTTTTCAGAGTATGCATTGATTCGATATCGTGTTGTAATAGAGGTAAAATATTTTGAAGCTCTGTGCCATGCCGGTATTCCACAGCTGAAAGATGCCATCCCCCACCTTCCAATTTTCAATACTCTATTAGAAAATTTTAATGAAACCGATGCAGAGAGAATTAAAGATATTGAATCCATTACCAACCACGATGTAAAAGCTGTTGAATATTTTATTAAAGAAAAACTCGAAAACACCCCCCTTGAATCCTTCAGGGAGTTTGTTCACTTTGGTCTTACTTCCCAGGACATCAATAATACAGCCCAACCATTGGCTTTGTTGGAATCTTCTGTCAAAGTCTTATTTCCTGCAATGGATAAATTAATTGAACATCTGGATCAAAAATCTATAGCATGGATGCAGACCCCTCTATTAGCCCATACTCATGGGCAACCCGCCAGCCCCACTACCATAGGTAAAGAAATCAAAGTTTTTGCAGAAAGAATCAAGGGTCAATATCAGCATTTAAAGGAAACACCCATTACAGCCAAATTCGGCGGTGCAACAGGCAATTTTAATGCACATGTCATAGCATATCCTGACAGGGACTGGCATGATTTTGGAGATCATTTTGTCTCTTCCCTGGGTCTAAAGAGAATCAAATGGACTACCCAGATAGAACCCTATGACAATTTAGCAGCTTATTGTCATGCGATGATCAGAATCAATTCAATACTGATCGATTTTTGCCGCGATGTGTGGATGTATATTTCAATGCAGTTTATCAAACAACGGGTAATCGCCAATGAAGTAGGCTCTTCTGCCATGCCTCATAAAGTTAATCCTATTGACTTTGAAAATGCCGAAGGCAACCTGGGTGTAGCTAATGCGTTATTTGACCATTTTGCTTTGAAATTACCTTTGTCCAGGCTACAAAGGGATCTCACAGATAGTACTGTTCTGAGGAATCTCGGCGTGCCCATTGCACATACCCTTATCGCCATCCATTCCATTTATCGTGGGCTTTCAAAAATAGATATAAATGAAACCGTCTTGTCCTCCGCCCTCGAATCCAACTGGGCTGTCATAGCAGAAGCAATACAGACAATATTGAGAAGAGAGGGTGTTAAAAATTCTTACGAATTACTAAAAGACCTTACACGCGGAAAAACAGAAATCACCAAATCCGATATTCACTCATTCATTCATGGGCTCCCGATAGGTGAAAAAACCAAAGAAGAATTATTACAAATTACTCCACATAATTATACAGGTCAGTTTCCAAAATATTGAATATAATTTTACGATCTGATGATAACCTTCACCATCTGAAAAATCATATAAACAAAAGGCCTGAACCCAGGCCTTTTGCATCATTCATATTCAAATTTTAATTTTCTTTATTTAATGACCGGATAGATAATTTTAGTCAGCCACTTTGCCGTATCCGTTACCACTTCCGGGTCATTCATATATTGTTCAATAGCCGGAGCAGAAAATTTAAGCCCCTTCTCTTTCATATAATCATCTAATGCAAAATGGGCATCACCGATTTTGGCATAGTCTCCCAGATGATCTACAAAGATCTCTTTTACAGCAGGTATGGATGCGTTAGTAAGGCCGGGCACGGTTGGATTACCCTTCACCGGCATGGCAGCAATCATATCCGTTGTGCTTGTCTTTTCATCCCATATATAATATAGACCAGCGGGTAAACCATCAGGAGATATATTGGCCTTTTTTAGTGCTTCACTTATTTTTACCATAGATTCTGCAAAAAATTGTGGAACCTCACTGAATGAAACCGTTTTACGAATTCCAATATAAGATCTGCCGGGTCCATCCATTTCTTTTACCTCATATCCTCTATAGAGTATAGGCTTTAAAGATTCCGCATATTTTTTTAAGGTACTGAGACCGTGTTCAAAAGTGGGTCCCATCATTTTTTCCGGGTTCATAATCAGGTTTAGGGCGTTCATCGGATAGCGTGATTCTGAATCAAAAGTTTCTGTGATTTTCGAACCTTTATCAATAGCTTCTATTTTGAAGACAACTATTGCCTCACCACTCATTGGTTTTTCAAAGACCAGTTTATTTTCGATAAGGCCATTTTCAATCTTGGTTATGGTTTGATTTCCTTTACCTACCTGGCTATTACCATCCCACAAATATCTGGAACCCACTTTGCCATCTTCACCTTCCAGGCTGGTTTTAACATTGGGGTCCATTTCTTCCCAAGGTGACCAGTTTTTATTTTCAGAAAATCGGCTTAGTATATCTTGTACCAGGGCTGGTGAAGCGTTTATTTCTACAGATCTTTCAATTTTTACTTTTTTAGGGGCAATCAATCCAAGTATCAGAAAAAGGAATATCAACGTAAGAAGTAATACACCAATGTACTTAAGAGCTTTCATAATAAACGAGTTTTTTTATTTACAATAAGTTAGTTTTAAGTAAGTTGGAATAAGTCTATAATTTGTCTGATGGAGCGTATTCTACAGAGGTGTGAGAATAGTAGAAATCGTACCCAAATGTATAAAATATTTTTTATCCGGCCATTTTTCGCCACGCGAAACGGATTGCAATCAAAAGACCTATTATAATTAATACTACCTGAGAAAACGGCATAAATGAAAATACATAAATATGGGTTTTATCCAAAAACCACATGATTAATAACACTGCGGTCACCATTACTATTAAACCACCGATTTTCCCAAATCCCGGTATATCATCCAGCGATACAAATCTTTTTATGATCATGAGAGTAACTATCATTACCACTACGGGCATTAATTGAGTATAAATGTTTACATCCCATACCGACTGTCTTTCAAATAAAAATAAATATACATTGAGCATGAATGCAAAAATACCAGGCACACAAACCAGGTAAATCAGAAAAGAATAAAGGTATTTCCAAGGTGATAAATGCCCTTCCCTTTTGCTAAACAGTCCAGTTAGTAATGCACTTAGCGGAACAGCAACCGCATAAAACAATAAAATCTGATGATTTGCATTGAGGTAAATAAAAAAATCTTGTAAAGTCATTCAAAAAGCAGGAATAAAGATACAAAATCCGGGTTATATCCTGTCAGCTACTCCCGAGTCGGGCCAATTTTGACATAAAATATACTTCATACACCGTAAAAAACAAATAACTGATGAGAAAACTGATCACATGGTGCAGCTGTACTTTGGCTATCAGTTTATCAAAACCCAATACGATCACTATGGTGAGCAACAACTTCAGAAAAATCATTGACATCACTACAGATGTAAATCTGTTTTTATCCGAAGAAGCCGCTGATGATTTTCCCAAATGAAAAATCAGAATCGAAAAAAAAAGAAAAAAAAGCAATCCCGTAAAGGCGAAATAACCAGTTTTATAACGCACCAGCTGGGATATCAAAAAAAGGATACATCCCGCCCCTGCGGTAACCCAGCATAGATATACGTAAAACTGCTTTGTGGTCATTTTTTGGATAACTCCTTTACTAATCGCACAAAGTAAGCACTTAAAAATAAAATCCCAAGTCCTAAGGTAAAATAGGGACCATTGGTTTTACACCATTTATCCAAAAACCTACCCAACAAGAATCCAACCACTAAGAACGCAAACATCTCAAATGCCATCCCGGAGTATTTGAGTACCTCATTTGGCTTGGAGGATTTTTTGTGTGATTTCAATTCAAATAAAATGTATTATGCTTCGTGGTAGACTCCATTACTGGAGGTCTTGATGGTTTCGTGGATTATTTCATTTTTCATCAGACAGGAAACATTAAATACTGCTCCTGAATGCACTACTAACTTGTCCGTATTGATATCTCCTTTTATATTGGCCGATTCCTTTACCTGCAACGAATCCCTTACGGTCAGGATACCTACAAAATGCCCTTCAATCACTGCATTTTCGCACACAATATCACCATCGACCATACCTGAAGGGCCAATGATTACTTTGCTATTGCATGTAAGTGATCCTTTCAGGTGACCATCTATACGAATATCATTTTCGCAGTGTACTTTGCCTTCGATTTTAGTACCTCCCACAATACTATTTAGAGCCGAAGACGAACTTGCACTAGAAGTACTTTTGGGAGCAGCTGGGGCAGCGCTGGTTACAGTTTCTGTTTTTTTTGATCCGAACATATGTTTTTGGTTTTATATAAATTAATAACAAATAAAATAAATCTCAATAAATCTTCCAATATAGGAGGAAGAAAAAACCAATAAAGATTATAATTTGTCCGGGTTGCAGATTCAAATTTACTAAAATGTAGGACAATACACTCCTCTGCTAGAGGTACCACCACAAATATTATATATCAAAGAGAGCTCAAAGGCACCATTACCGTTGCTTGCTGGTCTCAGGCTAGATACATTCAAATCGTAGCTCAAACCTACGCCATATCTGTTAAAATCAAATCTGGATGATACGATCACCGCATCCGTGGTGAAAGCTTTCTCAAAATGGTTAGCAAATCTTACCCAAGCTCCAAACTGAAAAGATTGTTCGAAATCTTTGGCTTTTTGAGTAATGAATTTAGCACTGGATCCCAGATTCACTTCAAAAGCTTCCCCTTGACGGAACATCACTGCACCCGGCACCAGGTGCAAATTTTTTTTCAATTCCAACTCTCCGCCCACATGGGCCGTAATTTTGCCATCAATGGGATCAATGATTCCGTTATTAAACGATTGGTTTGGCTGATTCAGATGGCTGTAAGCCACTCCTGCGTAAAAACTATTTTTATCCATTACTGAAAACCAAAGTAGTCCTACATTAATATCAGGATAGATAAAATTAGAATTGTCAATACTTTCTCCGGGCAAAGTAGGATCAAAGCCTCCCTGTCCGTCATGCTGACTCCCAAATTGAGCCCCGGCAAAATTTAAACTTCTCTGGGCAACTCCAACATCAAACCCCGCAGCTAAATAATGAGAATTGACTCTGTTACCTGCCATGCGTTTGCTAAAGGATCCAGCCAATTTTGCTGCTATAGTTCCAAATGACAATTGCCCTGCTACATCCCCGTAAAAACCACCTCCAATGCCAAAATAATCATACCTGCCTACCGGTATTTTCTGATCGTAAGATGCCGCATAGGTATTGTATGCATTTGTTTTAAGCACACTGGCCCACTGATTGCGATAATTGCCTATAAATCTTTTGTCACAATTCATCACCCCTGTCAAGGCGGGATTCAGATTTAGAGGTGACATATAAAACTGGCTAAAATGAATGTCCTGGGCGGTAGCAAGGCCACCGAACAGTATCATCACAAAAAATAATAGTAGTTTCTTCATCCTGGTTATTAGCAACTAACGGTAAAAATAGAAATAATTAGATAAGAATAATGTTAAAAAATGATTCTATTTCCGTTTACCAAACTCTATGCCTAAATAAAAATTAATAAAAAATGCTGTATTGGGAGTCTGAATCATGATGGGGATCTTCCTGGTAAACACATCCATTTTGATGCCCGTTTCAAATGCCTTCACATACTGTTCCTGTTCACCAAACGAAAAATTAGCGCTGAAATGAGCTTGAAATCCGGGGATAACGGATAGTTGGTTGAGTCCTCTTACGAAGGATGCTGCTCCGGCAATTTTATCAATATCTAAAAATTCATTTTCGTTTTTAGGTTCATATTTTGTTGGCTTTAGGGAATGCCGGTCACCATCAAATGTTTTCAACTCAAGATAATATGGTTTAGTAATTCCAAGAGACGCCCCTCCCCCATAGGTCAAGGCTACTGCAATTCCTTTTCGTTTTGCTTTTTCAGAAAAATACCGCTTGGAGCCTACTCCACCTCTTAGAGTAAAGAATGCATTTTGTTTTCCATACACAAACCCCCCCGAACTGGTAATATTATGAAGAATAGATTGGGTCCTCAGGTTTTGAAAATATTCCTTTGGATGCTTCAATGTGCTCAGTTCAAACTGATAAAAGCTGGTTAAATAGTATTTTTTAATATTGCCTTTCCTGTATCCAAAGTTAAAACCCGAAGTATGTATTCCTCCAAAGACAGATTTTTCATCGGTATACAATACCCCACCAAAGCTATAATCCAATTGCCTGGGTTGAATGGTAGTTTGAGAATATAGTTGAGGAAGAGTCCACCCTATAAACATGAATACCAGACTGATATTTTTAGACTTAAACTTCATCTATCGATCACTAAAAATAATCGAATATGGTCTCAGTACCAAATTTTTTTATTTTTAACAACCAGAAGAGATGTTAAAAAAGAATTGATGATTATGCTTTAACTTGTCGCCTGAATGCAACTAACTAGTAGAAGTATCTGGATCACGATTTCAATAGCGACAGGGCTATATTTACTCTATTATTTCGCTGATTTAGTGAGTTTTGTTCTGGCATCCTGGGTATTGTCAATGTTAGGCCAGCCCATTATGCATTTTTTATTAGATAAAGTAAAGCTCAGAAAATTCAAATGGGGTACCAGCATAAGCGCCGTAATCACTATTCTTTTATATCTGTCTATTATTGGTCTCATTGGATTGCTTTTTATTCCAATCATCCTGGAACAAGGTTCTCATTTGGCTAATATTGATTACAACGCTATTGGTGCCTCCTTGAAAGCACCATTATCTTATATAAACACAAAATTACAAAGCTGGGGTTTGATCACTTCAGAGCAAGATGTATTAAATCAACTAAAAGATATAGTTCAAAAATGGTTCAGACCAGAGCGGGTAAGCAATGTATTCAGCTCTATCATTAAAATCGGTTCTAACCTTACTCTGGCTATCGGATCCATTATTTTCATCACTTTTTTCTTTTTGCAGGAGTCAAGTCTTTTTCAGGAATATTTAGTAGCCATCGTGCCCAAAAGGCATGAACAAAAAATACTGCATATACTCGGTGATTCAAGCAGGCTATTGAGGAAGTATTTTGGAGCAATTCTCGTTCAGGCTTCGATTTTTTGTTTTATCAGTTATATAGCATTGAGCATTCTCGGAATTGACAATGCTTTGTTGATCGGTTTTTTTGGGGGCATTATGAATGTAATTCCCTACGTGGGTCCCATCATCGCTATGATATTTTCCGTTTTTATTGCCATTACTTCTAATGTTGGAGTAGATCTGAGCAATACATTGATCCCATTGATTACCTCATCTATTGGTGGTATATTCATTGCACAATTGATAGATAATTGGTTGGTGCAGCCATTCTTATTCTCAAAAACTGTAAAGGCCCATCCATTGGAGATTTTTATTGTTATTTTAATGGCTGCCAAGGTAGGCGGCATTACCGGAATGGTATTGGCAATCCCTGCTTATACGGTCCTCCGGGTTGTAGCTAAGGTATTTTTGAGTGAATACAAAATAGTAAAAAAAATCACAGAAGAAATGGAACCGGGTGCATCTATGTCCGGTATGGAAGATGACATTCACGATCAAAACAGGTCAGAAGATATAGCCTCACGATTTTGAAATACTATCCAGGTAATTTTTTACAGCTGTCATAGATACTGTTTTATCTTCAAAATATTTGGTGGCCGCTTGTTTTTGATACCCTGTGGCATTCAATTGATTTAAAATATTGATCAAATGCATTTTCATATGTCCTTGCTGAATGCCAGTGGTAACCAATGATTTTACAGCTGCAAAATTTTGTAACAAACCAGTACCGGCAATGATCATCATTAGTTCTTCCGATGATGGGTTTTCAAGTAATTCCAGTGACCGCTTAGCAATCGGATGTACTTTGGTAAGTCCACCTACGGTACCGACAGCCATCGGAATTTCCATCCAAAATTTAAATAAATTGTTGTCAATGGTACAGTTACTCAGGCTCTGATATTTTCCATTTCGGGAGGCATGCGTATGACCACAAGCCTCAATTGATCTGAAATCATTGCCTGTCGCCAGAGCAACAGCGTCTATTCCATTAAATATTCCTTTATTATGAGTGGTGGCTCTGAAAGTATCCACATGAGCTATCCTGATAGCATGATAAAAGCGCTCGGCAAACGTGATGGGTGACATTCCGTTTATTTCTCCAAGGTCTTCTACAGGACATTGCACTTTTACCTGTGCTATACAATCCGGCGTGTAATTTGAAAGTATAGCCATGATCACTTCAATTTCCCTTTCAGCATCGGTGAGAAGATCCGATGATTTAAAAAAATTCTGCAAGGTGCTTGAAAACTGTTCTAATACCGAATTTATAAAATTTGCACCCATAGAATCTTTCGTATCAAACTCGGCGAAAAGCTGGTAAAGCCCAGGTTCTTCCTTATTAAAATTTTTAAGTACCAGGGATTTTAATCCACCACCTCTTTGAATCATTCCAGCCATCAAGGGTTCCGATGATTTGACCAATTCAGGTTTTAGCTTTTCAAATATAAACTGCAGTCTTTCCGGTGATCCTCCCCAATAAAAATGGATGTGACCAATTTTAATATTGTTGAGTACTTGAGCATGTATACCTCCTCTCGTCATCCAAAATTTTGCAGCATTGGATGCTGCGGCTACCACACTGCTTTCTTCGATTACCATGGGTACAGCATAGGTCTTTCCATTCAGTACAAAATTGGGCACAATACCAAAAGGCAAAGGATAGTTGCTGATTGTATTTTCACTAATACCATCCAGGACTTCCTGTTGATGTACATCGGTGAGCCAGTAACTTTTAAGCTCATGCATTACGATTTCCGGATCTTTAAAAAAGTTTTCTACCAACCACTTAATTTTGCCCAGTTTGGATAGTTTCGAAAAGCCGGTTATTGTTTTGTGTTTGTCCATTGACTGGAAGAATGATTCTATTTTAGATTGAGGTAATTGTGTGCGAGCGACAATCCATCAATCTGGCTTTTAATATAGTTATACAATGATGAATAATCTTTTTTGGCATGCAGCAGGAACACCGATGCCTGACCATAAATCGAAGGAGCTTTTAGTTTATTCATAAGATAATAACCATCTAAAAAATCTTTCACTCCACCTGAAATAATAAATTTCCTGCATTTAAATCCCGCTTTTTTATTGCTGAGGATCCGATTGATAAATCCAGTCATTTCATCTGCTGTATGGCCGATTTCACTCAGTTGATTAAATGGGCTCTTATTCCCTTTACCTCTTTTGAGCTCCAACAATGAAAAGTTGGTCCCCCCTAATGCTGCAAATTCGATGGCTTCCAGTGAAAGTGACATCAGGGCTTTTAAACTTTCAGGCCCCATCCCCTGCCCTACTTCTTTCACGATGACAGGGTATTGGATATTTTGCATCGCAAACGCAATGGTGTCGACCGGTCGAAGTGATATCGTATCTCCTTCCGGCTGCAACCATTCCTGTAATGGGTTTACATGAATTATAAGGCCGTCAGCTTTTAATTTCGAAATCATCCTATTTACCTGATCCCATTTTTTTGTTTTTAGTGCTGACTCTATTTGGGCAATGCCTAGATTGGCGAAAAGCGGTGCTTTATTTCCTATAATTGGCCGTACATTAAAATCTTCAAAATAGGTGTTATTATTCAGTATAATGCGGCAAGACCCTAATCCCATACCCAGTCCGAACTCTTTACAAGCCCGGGCTAACCTTTTATTTATTTCTCCAGCATAGGCTGTGCCTCCAGTCATGGACGATACCCAAATGGGGTAGGTCATTTGTTTGCCTGCCAAAACAAAAGGAGGTGGAATTTGCTTAAGGGCGTGTGCTCCCAGCATAGGTTCATAATAAAATCGCGAGTCAGAAAGGGTCCCAAGTACCTGAGAGTCCAATGCAAGATTGATATGGTCATTTTTGCGTTGGTCCAATTTTTCATGTTCTTTTTTCAAATTCATCACTCCGATACTAATTCATTATATAAATTGATGCGTGCTGCACTATCCGGATCAAAAGTGTTTCCATTTTATTCTTAAAACAAATTATGAATAAATTGGTTTATAAAATCAAAAATCCTGTCATGTATTTTTACAAGACAGGATTTTTCCTATTACAAATAATTATACTTGATGCAGTAGGTTCGCTTTAATCAACCATTCATCACGTGCTTAAATGCAGTTACGGAAAGCTCTTTATCTTGCTTTTTTAGATAAGCATCAATTGTCAGTTTAGAATCTTTTACAAACTCCTGTTGCAATAAAGTATTCTCTTTGTAAAATTTATTCAATTTTCCAAGCGCAATTTTCTCAAGCATTTCTTCTGCTTTTCCCTCGGCACGGGCTACTTCTTTTCCAATTTCAATTTCTTTTTCGATGATTGATTTATCTACGCCATCCGGAGTCACGGCTATGGGTTTCATAGCTGCTATTTGCATTGCAACATCTTTGCCTGCCTCAAGGAATTGATCACCTGCTTTATTTAATCCTACTATCACCCCGGCTCTATTGCCCATATGGATATAAGATACTACCTGTGGGGCCTCTAATTTTTCGTAGGATTCAAGACCAATTTTTTCACCTATAGCTGCAATCATGTCGGTAACCTTATCTTTTATAGCCACGCCATTGATCGGTAATTCTCCCAATGCTTCGAGGTTGGCTGGAAAGTGATCCAGAGCTATTTGAGCTATCTGTTTAGTTGTATTTACAAAGTCTTCGTTTTTTGATACAAAGTCGGTCTCGGAACTAAGTCTCACTACAATACCTTTAGTTCGATCCGGAGAAACCAAGGCTATGACCACCCCTTCTTTAGCCTCTCGATCAGCTCTTTTTACAGAAAGTTTCTGGCCTTTCTTGCGAAGTACCTCAATTGCTTTTTCAAAATCACCGGCAGCTTCGTTTAAGGCTGATTTGCAATCCATCATTCCTGCTCCGGTCATTTCACGGAGTTTTTTTACATCTGATGCTGAAATTTCGCTCATATTTACTATTTAAATTAGAATTAAAAAATGTATTATAGATATAATTTTATAAAAAATATCCCGACCTTTTACAGAGGCCAGGATATAAGAATATAAATTTAATTTTAATGCTTATGAATTGGCAGCAGCTGCAGTATTTTCCAATTCAGTTTTCATTGCTTTTCTCTCTTCAAGGCCTTCTTTAATGGCATCTACTATCACAGCCGTGATCAGGTTGATGGATTTAGTAGCATCATCATTGGCAGGGATAGCAAAATCTACCAGATTGGGATCACAATTTGTGTCCACCATAGCAAAAGTCTTGATTCCAAGTTTGGTAGCTTCCTGCAGAGCTATATGCTCATGGCCAATATCGACTATGAATAAGGCATCCGGCAATCTGTTTAATTGTGAGATACCGCCCAATTCCTTATCCAGTTTCTGACGCTCACGATCCAGCGTCAGTTTTTCTTTTTTGGTAATGCTGGTAAGCTCTGATCCCTGGGCAAGCATTCTTTCGATATTATGCATTTTTTTCACCGACCGTCTGATCGTTGCAAAATTGGTCATCATACCACCAAGCCATCTCTCTGTAACGAAAGGCATATTTACATTTCTGGCCGCGGTAGCCATGATTTCTCTGGCTTGTTTTTTGGTGGCCACAAACATGATCTTTCTACCGGATTTTACAATATTTCGGATAGCAAGCGCAGCTTTTTCAAGATTTTCTGCAGTCCGGTTTACATCGATTATATGAATTCCTTTGTGCTCAGCGAATATATACTGGCGCATTTTAGGATTCCATTTCTTTCGGAGGTGGCCAAAATGAACACCTGCATCTAACATTTCCTGATAGGTGGGAATTTTCATCAGATTTATCTTTTGAATTGAATAGTTTAGATTAACGCTTAGAG
>CAYNIG010000125.1:0-12904 GCA_964396995.1 uncultured Saprospiraceae bacterium
CAGCATCAATTGAATAGAAGTAATTTTTTCTTCCTCATTTATTTGATCCAGGTAATACGAAACCAGGTTTGCTTTCTCTGCGACATCAGCAGTGGACAATAAAGATTTGTATAATAATGCAAATAATTTCATATGAGTTTAGTCTTCTTCCTCGGGTAGCAGTGTCTCTCCTGTTTTGGATTGAAAATGCGATCCAATATCATTTACATTTTTACCCTTTGAAATCAGGTGTTGTTTGTACTCTTTGGTATAGCCATGCATAAGCCAAATATTTTCCGCGCCACAGCCATCAACCACCTGGTTCAATTCGTTCCAATCCACGTGATCGGAAAGCACAAACCCCGCACTAGCAATTTGTTGTTTTCTGAATCGGTTTAGTGCCATCCAGCCTGAAGCATATCCTATTGCTGGCGATTCCAATACCCTCATAAGGGGTGTGTTGATTATAGAAGATGGAGCTATAGTAATTCCTTTTTGAATGTCTTTTTTAGATACCCTGGAATTGATTTGAATGGTTTTTCTGAGTTTTAGCCCAGCTTCCCGAAGCGCTTTGTTGGTATCTTCAACTGTGGCATGAGTGAATACCGGTATTTCATCGGGTATATTTTGGATGATCCGTTGGGACTTACCCAGAGCATAGGCCAGGATGATGGTGGATTTACCCAAGCTCAGGTTGTAATGATACCAATTCAGTATTTCTTGCATAGTATGAGCTTGCGGCTGCCACTGATATATAGGCAAGGCAAAAGTAGTTTCAGTGATGAACGTATTGCAATTCAGCAGTTCGTAATTTCCGCTCACCCTATCTGGTTCGGTTTTATAGTCACCGGTAATCACCCACACTTCGCCTTTGTGTTCCACTCTGATCTGAGCTGAGCCTGGTATATGCCCTGCCTGATGAAAACTAAATTGAACATTATTTATGTTTATTTTTTCCCCAAATTCAACTATTTGCGTTTGTATAAATGATCCCAGTCTTAGCTTTAGTACGGCTTCCGTTAACCTGGTACACAGATAATATCTATGTCCTAAAATGGCATGATCGGAATGAGCATGAGTGATTAAGGCTTTGTGTACCGGCTTTTGGGGATCTACGTATACCCCGGCTAGTGGACAATAGAGCCCTTTTGCTGTGTTTTGGATAAGCCCCGACTCATTGACCATATTTTCTTATTTTTACACCTCACAATTTTAGAAAATCAAAAATAATGAAATCTCTTCCCTGGATACTGTGTGCAATTTTGGCTCTGGCCGTTGGTAACCTATATTTTAAAGTATATGATAAATCGGATGGTACCCACTCCAATACCAGCAATGTAAATACAAACGATGGTGGATCCCTCAGGCTGGTGTACGTAAATGCAGATTCGATTCTTGAAAATTTTACACAATTTAGGAAAGAAAAAGATGCACTCGATAGAAAACAATTGGATATAGACAATAAACTGGGTACCCGCGGCAGAGCCCTCGAAAATGAAGTAGCAACCATTCAACAAAAAATTCAAGGCGGATTACTTACTCCTAAAGAAATTCAGGAACAGGAACAAAGACTGGGAGCAAGGCAACAATCTTTGGTAGCCGAACGTGATAAACTGGCAAAGGAAATAATGGAAGAAGGGAATGCCATCAACGAACGATTGCAAAAAGAACTGATGGGCACATTGGAACAAATAAAAAAAGAAAAGGGATATCAATATATTCTTAGCTATGTAAAAGGAGGACAAATATTGATAGGCAATCCGGCAGACGATATCACCGGTGAAGTACTTAAAAGATTGAATGCTAAAGAAAACGGATCTGCAAGCCCGGCAGATACGATGAAAAAGTAAAATTATCTAAACCTTAAATGCTGATGAATATTTTTACTTCTGAATGCATAGGCACCATGTTACTCATTCTATTGGGCAATGGTGTAGTGGCCAATGTGGTTTTAAAAAAAACATTGGGTAATGGCGCTGGCTGGGTAGTGATTACTTTAGGCTGGGCTATGGCTGTATACACCGGCGTGTTGGTATCTTCAGCACATAGCGGAGCCCATCTCAATCCTGCTGTGACCATTGCTTTATTATACCAGGGTAAAATAGAAATGGCGGATGCGCTTATTTATATTCCGGCTCAAATGGTAGGAGCCATGCTGGGTGCTTTGCTTGTATTTATTTTCTACAAAGACCATTATCTGGAGACAGAAGATAAGGGTGCAAAACTGGGTACTTTCTGTACAGGACCAGCCATACGAAACGATGCAGGCAATCTGTTTTCAGAGACCATAGGCACATTTGTATTGGTATTTGCTGTCTTACAGATGACTCAGCCTGAGCATAAATTAGGGGCGCTGGATGCATTGCCGGTAGCATTGGTGGTATTGGGCATCGGCCTTTGTCTGGGAGGCACCACCGGTTATGCATTGAATCCTGCCAGGGACCTGGGCCCTCGTATCATGCATGCTTTATTACCTGTACCTGCAAAGGGAAGTAGTGATTGGAAATACAGTTGGATACCTGTAATAGGTCCTGTTTTAGGTGGAATCATTGCTGCTGTTTTGCATGGTTTCCTTGGCTAGTTGAAAATTGTTTCATTTTCATTTTGAATAATTCCTTATCCTTAGCATATAGGGTTTTTACCCGTAGATTACATGTTTCCGGGAAAGGCGATAAACATACCTTGCACGTTCATTAACATTAATCTCGTCACAGCTGCCCCGACTTAATTTATTTCCATTACACATAGAGTTATTCAATCAAATTGACTTATGAAAAGAAAATACCCTCACTTTATTTCCTTTACGCTTGTTTTTCATTTACTTCCAGGTTTATTTTCATGTATTTGTAAACCGTGTGATGATCCCAGCCTGGTTTCTGTACCAAAAGAAGGAACAGGAAATCTGCGGTATCACTGGGAAATGACCCAGGCAGTAGAACATACAGGCGGAGTAGCCACCAGTTCTATTCAAATTATACCATCCGGCACAACCAGTGTTATTGCGTTTGCCGCTGATTCTATCACTACGGGCATCAGATTAATGGTGGAAGATACTTTGGCCGGTGTAAAATGTATACGGCTCAATGGAGGGTTTGGCCTTACGTGTAATACTGCTGATACAGGTGATGCTGTAGCTATAGATGGAATAGTGGAAACAAAAATCTTTTGTTCAGATCTTACAAAATGTTGCCTTAGATCCAATTCACTAAGGTATGATGATCTGGGGCGGTTTATGCAGTGCGGTAATGGTAGAATTTTCAGGAATGGTGGTATAGGCCTTACCGGAATAATAGAAAATTGCAAAGGGGTAATGGATACAGTTATTTTAACCGTTAACTTTCAATAGTCTCAGCGGTCTTTTGAAATCCATTTAGACTTTATGCTTTCTGTTTTTTTGATAAATGAAAGCGAGTACAGCCAAACATATGACTAATCCTAAAAATTCCCTCATATTTTCAATATACGGAGTCTCCGCTTTCATAGCCGAGGCGATATCAGGTCTTCCAGCCTTAAACCAATCCACCACATCAGGTATATAAAGAGAAGCCCATACAATGGTGATGCCAAGCAGTACCACAGTAAGTAAATTATTGTGCCTGTTAGCAAAGGTTAAAAAACAAGCTGCTGCAACCAGCAGGTAATACGGGGCCCAGATATAAGGATCGGGATCATTGTACTGTAAAGCCGCAAAGCCTACAAATAACAGTCCAAGAATTAAATAAAAATATTTCATACTTAAGGTTTTAAAATTCAATGGTATAAGAAAGGTTGGGCAGTATCCCCAATTGGTATTGGAAGTTCACTTTATTCATGATGGTATCAAAGTAAGAATAAGAAAAATTTTGCTGGTTTGTCAGGTTTTGTATATCCAGAGCAAGTAAAGTATTCATTGAAGTATAAAATTTCCTCCTGTACACTCTGAAATCCAACCTGAATTGATCCGGTCGGGTAATGCTGTATGGGATCGTATTCGAGGCAGCCGGTATGGCGGAGTCCCGCAATGACCCGCCATAGTGTACCCCGGTAAATAGGCCTACCAATTTTTTAGATTTATCTCTTTGTTTTGACCATTCTCTTCCGAAATAATTGTGGATCAATACCCTCTGATCAAATCTTCCAGCTGTGGATGAAATTTCAGGAGTCTGAAAAAATGACCTGAATAAACTGAGATTATGGGTATGGGACCATTTGCCCCATTTGCCTTCGATACCTGATTCAAAACCATATACATCACTTTTGGAATTGGGAAAATAAAAGGAAGAAGTACCCTGGGCTTCATTCAGAAAAGAAAGTGAGAACCGATTGGTAGGTATATTGTAATGGTGCTGATAAAAAACAGCATTGGTCCAGGTGTGGTTATTCATTACTATTTCATAGGATACCTGGGATTGAACAGATTTCATGGGCTTGAAGTCTACTGCCTTGAAAAAAGTAGCCGGTGTGCCGATCTGTGAATAAGTACCTGCATTTACCTGTATGCTCTGATTCGATTTTACATAATACCTGAGTTGAATTCGAGGATCAATATGGATTTCATTTTTAATTAATCCATGCACTCCACCCTGCAACGACCATTTACCTCTTTCAATCAAAAGATTGGTGTAAGGTTGGAAAAGGGTATAATGGATATTTCCGCGTGCATCCAGGTTAGGGCTAAGCACATTATATTCGGTTTTATCAGTATTCAAACTCAGTTGTATACCGGTAGTGAGCACTTTATTACTTCCGGCCAGCAGTACCCACCGGGGATGAATGCTCAACTTTCCCTGTGATTGATCTGCAATAAATTGTCCTCCACTGGTATTGATAAGTGTTGAATTTCTTGTGGTATTCAGTTTAGAATAAATTACATCCGTAAGCAGGCGGTTGTGTATGTTGATTTTATAGTCATCCAGGATGCCCGTGATTAATTGATTGCCGGTAAATCGGATATTGTATCTTTCTTTGTCTATTTTACGTAAGCTGCTGTCTTGTTTCCCTATATAATCATTGAAATTATTGCCGGAAAAGAAAAAAACAGATAAATCATTTTTTTTTGAAGGAATGGAAATATGGGCCATTATATCCTGGTAACTAATATCCTCGTCACCAAATTTTGCACCGAGATCAGCTAATAAACCCACGGTAGAATATCTATACCTGGTAATGAACGAGGCTCCTTTATTCGAGATCGGACCCTGTAAACCCAATTCTAAGCCAAGCAGGCTGATTTGTGCTTCTGTCTTTAATTCGGAGCCAGATCCCTTGCGGAGGTTAAGATCCAATGCACCTGCCAATGCATTACCGATGGTAGCATTATATGGTCCTTTGTGCAAATAAGTATTTTCCAGTACAGTTGCACTGATCATGTTTACTCCGCCACCACTGGTACTGGCCTGATCATTAAATGTACCTGCATTACTCAAATGGTTGGGATTGATTATTTCAGTACCGTGAAGCATCCATTTTACAAAGGCTGGATTATTACCCCTGATGATTAGATGATTGGCGCCATCATTCATGGATGTCACACCGGCCTGATTGGTAAAGAGTCTCGCGGGATCAAAAAAGCCGGCAGGCAGCTTTTCAGTTTCTTCCCTGGTAACAGTCAATACATTCGAAAGGGGATGAATATAACTGCCGGATTTTTTTTCAGAGACGATTAATTCGGGCAGGTCAGTAGTATTTAAATGCAGATCGAAAAGCAAGGCACCTTGCGATCGGCCTATAAGGAATCCACGGATATTTTCAGACTGATATCCTTTCAGATTTATACTGATATCAAATCTGCCGGGTTCGATATCGATTATATTAAAATAACCGGATGTATCGGTGGTGGTACTCCAGGTTTTATTGCTTTCTGAGGTAAAGACCAGCGACGCATTAGCCAAGGGTTGGAAACTATACGCTTCACGTACATTCCCATTTATGCGGGTGGTAACCTGAGCGGAAAGGCTTGTAAAAGAAAATAAAAAAAGGAATAAAAATTTATAAGACATCAACGTAAAAATAGGGGATTGTAATTAAATACAGGAAATCAATTAAATGTCCCATTTATTGATTGAAATCATGGACAGTCCGGAACTAAATATTTCAAATAGGTATTTTTCACCATCGGTACGAAATACCCAGTGCATTGATCGATCCGGCCAGATGGTAATTGGCAAAGCCATAATCAACTACAAATTTTGAAAACTTAATTCCTATTCCTCCCCCAAAGCCCGACAGACCCCGGTAAGTTTGATCTTTTAATTCCTGATGTCTTTGGTGATCATACGATATCCTTAGCCTTATAGGTGCATATTTGCCCAGGTATATCTCATTGCTGAACACTAAATGCCTGAACAAATTGTCGATGGTCCTCGACAAAACGGATGCTTCCTTTGGAATTTCTCCAAATCCTAAAGATTGCTCCTCAGGCAAAATAGTGCGAAGATTCCAGGTGGTAAGATGATGTGCCGAGATTGAAAATCGGATAGGAACATGCGCAAGCCGTTGACTGTATCCCACCAGGATGTCAAATGGAAGGTTTTCTTTGTCTATCTGATAGGATTTGAATTGGCTGCCAAGATTTTTTATTGTAATACCTATGTTCTGCAATTGGTTATTAAAATTAAACAGGCCACCTATATCCATCGCTAACCCATTTGCATTATATGATTCTATGGTTGACAGGATGTATTTAAAATTTACCCCTATATTCAGCTGATCAAATAATTTTTTAGAAGCTCCAAATAATATAAGGTTTTCAGATGAGGTGAAAGTATTGGTTTTGTTTCCAAAGTCATCAGCACCTTGTATTTCACTATGGCGCAGTGATTGTAATCCTCCGATCAATGTAATATTTTGTTTTGCCAAATGATAGGTGGTGCTAAAGGTTGAAAATGAAGATCCTGTATAATAAAAGCTATGATTGAATGCCACCTGGTGAGTGACATATTGCTGTGCGAGGGCAGGATTGATTTGTGCCAAGGTCACATCTGAATCTCTGAGGCTTACTAATCTATTGCCCAGAGCCAGGGTACGGGAAGAAGGTGCAAGATTGAGTATTTGAAATATGGATTCGCCACCGGTCTGGCAAATACCTGAAGAAACCGTCACCATCAATATCAGTATACTCCAATTAATCTTCATTCAAAGCCAAAATTACATGTTTCGGACTAATCACCACGACCACCTAAGACCCGCTGATACAATTTGCCTTGCTCCGGGATTATAGAATCGGTTGACGGCTGCATTTATATCCGGTCCCGGATTGTAATCATCACTATTTGCAAATTGCCCGTTAAGGCTAATTGTTAGCCGTCGCAACGGAGTCAGTATTATTGAACCTCCTATAATTTGGTATGCCGGTAATGTAAAGGTATTGGCATCGTTTAATGGCATGCCAGCCTGTGCATACCAATTGGCTGAAATGGTTAGGTAAGAAAGTGGGTGCCAGTTGCCATTAAATGAATAGGTATGCTTGGGTACACCGGTCACCTTATTACCATCAAAATTATCAGTTCGTTGTTTATAGTCAGAGAAGGTATAGGGCTGAAAAGCGGTGGCAATATATAACTCTATTTTTTTGTGATGGTAGGATAGCCAGGATTCCAGTCCCGCCATGGTAGCTCCCCCGGCGTTTACAAAATATTCGATCCCAGCATTATCATTTCTCCGTACTATCGCATTTTTTAATTGAAGGGAATAGGCATTGATATTAGCACTGAACTTTTTACTATACAGTTTATATCCTGCCTCATAATTCCATCCCTTTTCAGGTAATAATTCCTGATTGTACTGACCGGATGATGGTCTGATCTCAGCTAAAGTAGGAGGGGAATTACCTTTTGCAGCAGAGATAAAAAATGCCTGATTGGGGGTAAAAGAATAAGATATTGCAAGCCTGGGCATGATCACAGGACCACTTTCTTTTCGGGTAAAATCAGTTGCCTCCAGTGTTTTATATCTGAATAGTTGTTGGTTACTGCTCAATCCTGCCAATATTTGCCACTTATCCATATTGTATTGAAGTTGGCTGAATATATTGTTTTGACTCGCATTGATGAGCGCATCGGACTGCAAACTATCTTTTACTCCTTTTTTATTTCCAAAATTTCGGGTGAGATTATGTTGTCTGCTGTATTCCCAACCCGATGTCCAGCTTACTGATGAACTTTCAAACTCTCTTCTGTATTGGATGACCGGTCGTACAGCAAAATTCCCTTCATATCGTATTTCATAATTGGTGATAAATGGATTGCGGAAATCGGTATACCAATAATTAAACCTTGGATCTATGGTCCAGTGATTAGAGAGATTGTATTCATAGGATATGCCGGCCAAGACCGTTTTATTATAGATGGCTGCCATCTGCTCCACTGCTCCAGGAATACGACCGGCGGCCGGTCTGGCTTGTTTGCGATCTTTTACTGCCTGATCCGAATTCAGTCCGCCGGGAGTTTGATATTCCAGGTCGGTGTACAATTGTACCAGCTTTAGTTTACCCCGCTTGGCTTTATACTCCTGGCTAAGGAAAATCATATCCCTGCGCATAGCAGACTGTTGTCTATATCCATCTGTTGTCTCATGAGATTGTAGTGCTGATAATTTCCATTTTTTACTAGTGAATCCCACTCGGACTGATTCTTTCCACTGGCCCAGGTTGCCTATGCCAACCGAAATTGAATTTTTATGCTGGTCTGTTGAAAAGAGTAGGGCTCCACCTATTCCTGCTCCATACATGCTGGAGGCAGGGCCTTTAAGAATTTCAGATTTAGTAATTAATTCCGGAGATAGCAATTGAAGATAGGTATTTCCACCACCATCGGTGAGATTAAAACCATCCAGATATACTTTGATGTTGCGCACTCCGAAAGGTGATCTTAAAGTGGACCCGCGAATGCTTATCCGGTAACTACCGGGAGACCTTTCTTCTAGTCTCACGCCGGGAGATTGATTCATCCATTTTGCAAGAGAGAAAAACGAAAGATCTGTATGCAGACTATCCTGCATTATATGTACGGTGGCAGGAAGCCTGGTAATGCCGGAGCTGGAAGAGTAGGCTGAAATTTGAAGGTCAGGTAAATAAGAAATATAGGTGGTAGTATCTGCCTGGGATAGGCCGGTATTGGTAAGTTTTACAAATAAGAATACCAGAATAAATAATCTTGAATTTGGTAATGATGGCATCAGCAGATCAAAACTATGGAAAATTATAATGAAGATTGAATATTCCTGCCGGTGCAAGAATAATAGCTGGCATTTTTTAAGTGTGTGTTACAGTATAGAGATCGACCTCCCCTTTATTTTTGGCCATTATTTTTCCCCGGTATGCACAAGCTATTTTATCTTTTACCAAGTGATAGGTAGCACTTGAAATATTTACCTCATCAGCCAATCCGGATTGTTCCATTCTGGCAGCCATATTTACATCATCACCCCATACATCATAAGCAAATTTTTGTGTTCCGATAATTCCGGCGATAGCAGATCCGGAATGTATACCGATACGAATGGAGAGGGGATATCCTGCAGATTGATTTTGTTTTATGCATTCCAGTATATCCAGGCCAGCTTTTACCGCATGCACGGCATGATCTCCATCCGGCTTTGGCAAACCACATACAGCCATATAGGCATCGCCAATGGTTTTTATTTTTTCCATTCCGTATTTCCTCATCACCTCATCAAAGGCTTGAAAATAATGATGTAATAAATCCACCAGCGCAACAGGACTTATTTGCTCGCAATACTTAGTAAATCCTACAAAATCGGTGAATAAAATAGATACATGCTCGTACGATTTAGCTTCTGTTTTGCCTTCTTTGATCAGGTTTTGAGCAATTTCTACTGGAAGTATATTGTGCAGTAAGGTATCTGCTTTTAGTTTTTCTGCTTCCACCTCCTTTGTTTTTAATTTTAGCAAATTGTTAGTCTTGATCAATTCTTTTTTATAAATCAGGCTCATGAAAAAAAAGGTACAGACTAATCCCAGGAAGCTGGTGATATAAAAAAACTCATAAAACTTAAATATATAGGTTTGTGCAGATGCCGAGATATTGAACACGTTTTTGGAAAATAAAATAAATGTCAATACAACCAGTAGCCAGACAAAAGCCCATTTGGGCCGGGTAAACAGAAGTGAAACCACCGGTACCATAGTAAGCCAGGGGAACACCGGTGATGTGGTTCCTCCTGTATAAAAACACAGTACTACTACCCCTGTGAAACCAATTCCGGCAATATAGTTGCCAATAAAATCCAGAGGCAGCAGAGACTTCAAAAAAATAAAGGATAAAGCAAAAGCAAAAATTAAGCCCACCTGGATTATGACACCGCCTGTAAATCCAATCTTCATGGAATTGAAAATGTATAGTGTCATAAATAAGATAGTAATCCAAATGCCATAATAGATAGTAGAGGCCTGATCATGCTGGTCAACAGCATATCGGGAAATCATTTTTGAGTACATCTTGTTTTCCACTGAAATGGGGTACTTTTTTTCTTTAACAAGCTTACGAAAAATAGGGATATTTGGTTTTTGAAAAATGAACTTGTTAAAAAAGGAGTTTGGAATAGTTTTTCAGATAAGTTGAATACAGGCTCTTCAATTTTTAACGTGCACATTTCGTACCGGCTGATTCCCCTTTATACTCCGAGGCCAAGGAAATAAAAAAACTGGAAAAATCAGTAATTCTGAATTCAGAACCTGATTGAAATATTTATTTTGGTTATTGAAAAATGAAACACCTATTACTCAACATGATCATTGGGGAAAGATAAGGTCACACCCTGACTTTATGTTGTTTGTTGTATCAGTGGAGGGTGAAGCGGTAGGTGGTTTGACCGAAAATCATTAACGAATGAAGTAGGTGACTTTTGCAGCTAAAATGATTATGCAGCAGAGTGAGTAGAGACAGAAAGTGATGATTTGGAAGCGGTAAATTTTTATAGAAAGACAAAATTCAGAACCATGAAATGTAGACCACACATTTCATCTTTCTTTTTACCAAAGAAATTAAATGAATTTGCTATTTTCTTCTCTTTGTATTTCCTTCATTATACCTATATTCATACTCACATTTAATTCTTTTTATGAATCGTAGAAATTTTATCCAGTCTGCCGCCATGGCCAGTTCACTTTCCGGCTTCACTATTTTGCACGATGAGGCAAAATCTCAAACTGATCCAACCATCCTGGGACATAATACCCATCGCTACAGAGTAGTAAAGGGTTGGGGCATACTTGATGCAGGTAAAAATCCGGTGAATGACTGTCATGAAATGGTAGAAGACGCTAAGGGCAGACTGATCATGATCACCAATGAAACTAAAAATAATGTATTGATCTATGATAAATCGGGGAAGCTATTGGAAAGTTGGGGTAACAGCTATATCGGTGGTCATGGATTGACGATTAGTAATGAAGGCAGCGAACAATTTTTATTTATTTGTGATCCCGAACGGCACCAGGTGATCAAGACCGATCTTAAAGGGAAAGAACTGATGATCATCGACTATCCAAAAGAAACCGGTGTGTATCCATATCCTACAAAATTTAAACCAACAGAATCTTCTATCAACCCGGCCAATGGAGATATCTATATCGCAGATGGCTACGGATCGAACTATATAATCCAGTACGATAGTAAGGGAAAATACATCCGCCATTTTGGCGGCCCCAGTGCAGAAAATGTGAATGATAAGTTTGATTGTTGCCACGGTATTATCGTGGATACCCGCACCAAGCCTTCAGCGACCCTGATCATTACTGACCGCAGGCACAATTGCCTTAAAAGGTTTACCCTGGATGGTAAGTATCTGGAGACTTATAATCTACCGGGCTCATACATTTGCAGACCTGTAATCAAAGGGGAATATACTTTTGGAGCGGTGTTCAGAGCCGGCAGTGATGCCTGGAATTATTCAGGATACATTCAGATCTTAGATAAAAATATGAAAGTAGTCTCTACACCCGGAGGGACAGAACCAATCTATGTTAAGGGAAAACTGCAAAAGCAATTTAAAGATGACCCCGGCAATGTGTTTATGCATCCTCACGATGTTTATGTAGATAGTGATGAAAATATATATGTGCCACAGTGGAATAGTCAAAAAACATATCCGGTAAAATTAGACAGGATATAAAATTGGTTTTTAAGGCTAATCTTGCTTTTTTATAAACTTGCTCCGCTCTATATTTTAAATGCCGGTAAGTTTGTAAAACTTACCAGTTTTCAATAATTATGCATAGAAGGGAATTTATTAAATACTCCGGCATGACTATGGTATTGCCTGGAATAGATTTAGGACAAGATCCAACCATTACCAGATCCATTCCATCTTCCGGTGAAAAACTTCCTGCAATTGGGATGGGCACGTGGCGAACCTTTGATACTAATCGACAGGATGAATTAAGCATACGCAGGAAAATAATTTCTCAGTTGGCCGAGGCCGGAAATAGAATAATTGATTCATCACCAATGTACGGCCTGTCTGAAGCCGTGATAGGCAATACCACCAATTCATTGCAAAACAGATCGTCTTTTTTTCTTGCCAGTAAAGTATGGACCACCGGCAAACAACAGGGCATCGGTCAAATACAGGAAACATTCATGTACATGAAGACTGAAACAATGGATCTGATGCAAGTTCATAACCTGGTGGATGTGAATACTCATATGAAGACATTAAAAGACTTAAAGTCTCAAGGTAAAATCAGGTATACCGGTATCACCCACTATCTCCCCGGAGCATATGATGAAATGATCAGAATCATTAAGAGCGAAAAACCGGATTTTGTACAGTGCAATTATAATATCCTCTCCAGAGAAGCTGAAAACAAATTAATACCTGCAGCATTTGATGCCGGATGTGCCATCATTATCAATCGCCCATTCGAAGATGGAAGATTATTTGTGTACGTATAAGGAAAAAAATTTCCCGATAAATTAATGGAGAT
>CAYNIG010000126.1:0-12856 GCA_964396995.1 uncultured Saprospiraceae bacterium
GGGGGTATCGGAGCGGGTTTTTATTCAATTTTAGGTTCTTCAATCACGCAGTGTACACAGTCTATATTCAATATGCTTCATATTCATGATCGTATTCGGTCGACCGATTTGGTCATTACCGGAGAAGGCAGGCTTGATATTCAATCTATGTATGGAAAATTGGTTCATGGCTTATGTAAAATTTCCAATAAGCTTAATAAACCGGTGATTGGGCTGTGTGGCAGCAAAGCCTTGACTTCCGGCCAACTGAGACGACTGGGGATGAAAGCCGCATTTTCTATAGTGCGCGGACCGGTTAGTCTCGAAGAGGCTCTCAAATCATGGCGATACAATCTGGTTCAGGCAGGAGAAAATATCGGAGCATTTTTGAAAATAATGGAAAGTAAATGAGGGAGAGATAAAAAAGGAAATTATTAATCTGAGAGGATAGCTTCAGCCATATGCCGCCAGTCATAGGAATCTTTTAAATTATGAATTGCAGCAATCATGGCATCGTGATTTTCCATTGAATAAAATCGTATTATAGCATTGGCAATATCCAGTGCATTGGGTTCTACCACAAAGCCGGTCTTGCCGTCTTGTACCATTTCATGCAATCCACCTACTTTCGTTACAATAGCAGGCTTGGTAAAATGCAATGCTATTTGTGCAATGCCGCTTTGGGTAGCTGTTTTGTAAGGTTGAACTACTACATCACAAGCGCTGAAATAAAATTTTACTTCTTCGTTGCTGATAAAATTTGTTCTGACAATCAATTTATCTTCAATAGCCAGAGATTGAATTTGTTTTTCATAAGGTGCCGGATCGGTATAGTATTCACCGGCAATAATAAACTTTACCTGGGGTAATTGGGCCTTCAGCAGACCAATGGCATCATAAAGCAAGTCCAGTCCTTTGTAATCCCTGATGAATCCAAAAAACAACACATACCGGGTATCGTCATTCAGCTTTAAATGATGAATGGCATCAGGCCGGGATACTTCTTTTCCGAAGTGGTCATATATAGGATGTGGTACGTAGGTAGCCATTTTACGCGGAACAAATTTCTTTAAATCTTTCCCTACCTCATGCGACATATAAATAAATCGATCCACCATAGATACAAAGAACCTGGTAAAAAGTTCATCGCCCGGTCGATGTTCGTGAGGAATAATGTTGTCCAATACACTGATTATAGTTGTCTGCTTTCTTTTTACCAGCCATAAAATCGTACCAAAGCAAGGGCCAAGCAATGGCAACCAATACTTACAAATAATTATGTCTGCTTTTAGTTTCCTGATTTTGATTCCGGCAATAAACCAATTGATGGGGTTAAAAGAGTGAATCCATCTTTTGATATTTAATGGAGGTGCCGGATCTTCAGAATATTGTGATTTTCCCGGAAATAAGAATTCTGGATATTGTACAGTAAAGGTGATTAAATCCACCTGGTGCCCGGAGTCAATAAATTGCTGAGCAAGTCTTTCATTGAATGCTGCCAACCCTCCCCGAAATGGGTACGCTGTACCAATAATGACAATTTTTTTTTTGATCATGCCGGTAAATTCCAATGCTTTGATAAATTATATTAAAGTCTGATTTTTTTATCAATAGCATAGGAGCCTTTCTGAGATGCATTCCTGGTCACAAGTTCTGCAATAAATCCGGACATAAATAATTGCATTCCTACTATCAATAATAATATGCCCAGGTAAAATATAGGTCTGTTGGCAATAGTAGTGAAGCCCAGGAAAAATTTCCCAATAGTAAGCCAGGTTAAAATCAGGAATCCAATAAAAAATATAAAAATTCCAAATGTTCCGAATAGGTGCATGGGTCTTTTTCCAAACTTTCCTACAAACATGATGGTAGCCAAATCTAAAAGGCCATTTACAAATCTTTCCATTCCAAATTTGGAAGTACCGTACTTCCTGGCTTGATGCATTACTACTTTTTCACCTATTTTATTAAACCCTTCCCATTTAGCTATAACCGGTATGTATCGATGCATTTCACCAGCCACTTCAATATTCTTAACCACTTCATTTCTGTAGATTTTGAGCCCACAGTTCATATCATGTAGTTTGATTCCTGACATTTTACTGGTAGTCCAATTATATAATTTTGACGGTAGGTTTTTTGTAAGTGCATTGTCATATCTTTTTTGTTTCCAACCAGATACGATATCTAAATTTTCTGATTTAATCTTTGCAATTAAAGAAGGAATCTCATCCGGACTATCCTGCAAATCAGCATCCATGGTGATAATATATTCACCCTTTGCTGCTCTGAATCCGGTGTTGAGTGCGGCTGCTTTGCCAAAATTTCTTCTGAATTTGATAGCGGCTATATGCTCATTGGCATTCGCCAGGTTTTGTATCACTTCCCAGGAGTTATCCGTGCTTCCGTCGTCAATAAAAATTATTTCGTAACTCAGTTTATTTTCATTGACCACTCTTGTAATCCACGATTCCAGTTCGGGTATAGACTCTGCTTCGTTTTTTAACGGTATGATAATAGATAATTCCAATGAAATCGATTTTACTTGGGATTACAAATCTACTGAATCCATGTCATATTATAAAAATAATTAATGTATTAGGAAAATTCCGGTTTTTCATTTTTCATGATCAGACCGATGATCAAGCTAACCACAGCCCCACCAACTCCGTAACAGGCTACTGTAGCGGCTGATGTCAGAATTGGATTTTTCATAGTACTGGTCATACTTCTTGCTGATTCAATTTGTTCTTCAGTCATTCCTGCCGCCTCCCATTTTTCTTCTGCAGCTGACATTATTTTTTCCATGTAGGAAGGGTCAATAAAATTGGTATACACCAGGGAAACCACGGTTGATAGCAGTCCCGCCAAAACCAATATACCCGTACCCAATAGGACACATTGTCCCAACGTAATGTAACCCCCTTGCTCTTCATCTCTTTGTTTTCTCACAGCCATCACTACCAAAACAAGGCAACAAATTAAGTTTAATACACCTATTAATAATGATGCCGTGGTATTTCCGGTCAAGGCAATGCCGCTGATGGTGCTTGCTAAAAAGAATAAGCTTAATATGAGACCACCTATAAGGCCATATCTGGCAATAACAGGTCCAAGTTGTGTTTCTTTCATATTTTTTTACTAAGGTAAATTAATTATCTCACTAAAACTAATTGCGATTTATTTATTACACCTAACACCATACCAGTGAACTGGGTATTTAAAAAAGGGCTGTTTTTTGAAAGTGATTTATTTGTTCTTTCATCAAAAGTCCAGGTAAGAGTGGGGTCATAAAAAGTGAGGTTAGCTTTATTACCTTCCTTAAACCCGGGAATCGAAAGGTTAAGAATCTGCGCAGGGTTTATGCTAACTGATTTTACCCATTCCTGCTGGGTTAAAGCACCTTTACTGTTTACTGCAGCATAAGAAGTCTGAAGGCCAATAGCACCGGGTGTTGCATACGCAAATTCGAGGTCTTTCTTTTCTACTTCCAGTGGTCTGTGATTAGTAGTAATAATGTCTATCGAATTTTCTTTTATAGATTTTATTAACGCCTTTGCATGTCTTTCATTTCGAAGGGGTGGAACTTGTTTAAACATGGAATCAAATTCCAGCAATGAAGAATCGGTTAATACCAGATTGAGGTATCCTACTGAAGCCCAAATCTTTTGGGTCGTTTTTTTTGCTTGTCTGATCAGGCTTACTCCTTCTTCAGTGGATAGCAAATGCACTAATAGTTTTCCGTCAGTATAGTTTTGCAGCTCCAGATCTCTTTTAAGCATTATGGTTTCGGCTATTTCAGGTATTCCTTTAAGACCTAATTTTTGAGATATTTGACCTTCATGCATCTGACCCAGACTGGATATAGACTCATCTTGCGGGTGATTAATCAGTAATCCATCGAAATGCTTCATATAAATTAATGCTCTCAGCATTACTCCGGTGTCCTGAATGGATTTTTTACCATCTGAAAAAGCAATCGCCCCTGTTTTATGCATATCAATCATCTCTGCGAGTTCACCTCCTTCGCAATTTTTACTGATGGCACCAATTGGATAAATTTCGGTTACGAGTGATTTGGTCTTTTGCTTTATAAATTCAACCTCTGATTTGGAGTGTATGATGGGGCTAGTATTGGGAAAAACGGCAAGAGTAGTATAGCCGCCAGCGCTCGCTGAGGCTGACATGCTGTGTAAAGTATCCCTATGCTCAAATCCCGGTTCTGTACATTGAGTACCAATATCAATCCACCCGGGTGAAACATGAAGGTCATTACTGCTTATGACTTGGGTACCTGCAATTTTTTTAGTTGAAATGGTTTCGATAAAACCATTTTTGATTTTGATATTCACTCTTTTTTGATCCAGAGGGTCGCCCGGAAATATGACCTTAGCCTGTTCTAGAATGATTTCCATTTCCAAAGTAGTTTTATATTTTCCAAAACCTGAGTAATAATGATTCGATCAGTAAAAATAATAAAGTACCCATTACAAACCATTTCCAATAGGAGGTACCTTTGTTGTTTTCTTTAAACCATGTTTCAAAAGCGGCATTGCCATTGGCTTGTATGATTTTAAAGTAAGGATATTTGTCTTCTAGTTGCTGCTGGTTAAAGGTCCGCAAGTCGGATTCTTTTCTATTAAAATTAAAAGGCAATTTGGCCAATATAGAGTCTTTCATAGATACGTTGTAAGTCGAGGCATTTTTAATGATCCCTCTTAAGTCTAGAGCTATTTTATTGCCCAGTGTCCTTTGAAGTGGTATAATGTCTTCATGGTCAGTACCTAAAAGGTGGATAATATCGTCCGGAGATTTTTTAATTGCTTCCAGTTCAATACTTTCATCCTGACCGATAAATAAAGTAATTTTATTATTCCTGTTTCTATTAAGAGCCATTCTGTAAATCATTGGGACAAAAATTTCTGCATTTTTGCTCAGATCAGACCATTCGTTACCGAGCGGAGCCGAACTAATAAATAGTGATCCATTATCGACTTTAATTTTAGAAATTAAAGCAGTTTCGTCAGGATAGGAAATAATAGATTCCTCTCCTGATACCCCTTTTCTTCTGGTAAATCTTCCTTGAGTGGTGGGTAGTTTAATATTGGATGTTATTCGCAAAAAAACATCACTGAAAGTAAATTCATTGATATTTATGCGGGATGCAGATAATGATTTTTTTTCGAAAGCCAAAAATGTTCCCGCGCCTAGCGGAGAGGCAAAATTCGAATAGCTGACCAGGTCTGCCCCTGGGCCGGGAAATACCAGCAAATTTGATCCCTGTTTTAATGCATTCGAAAGCTCATTAGACAGACCCGATGATAATGAAACGAGATCATCCAGTATGATGAGTCGGTTTTGTGCTATTGCACTATAGTTTATATTACTTGTAGTTTGTGTTGACAGTTCTACAGAAGGCATACTTCTAATGGCGGTCAATAAATTTTCATTTGGACTGATTGCTGAAATGACCAGTACCTTTATTTTTTCTTCAATATTAAAAGCAATGTTGAGTTTATCATCAAATTGGATCGGAAAGTCAGTAATTTCCAATACCAGATCTTGCCAACCCGCACGGGTAGAAATGATTTGAGCAGTATCGATTCTGGTTTCTCCCGGGGCCAGATTGATCAATCCCAATGGTTTTGTTTGGTTGTTTTGGGTAAGTGATACACGGGCATCCTGAACTGCCTGGTCTCCGTAGTTATGTATTTTGTACTTCAGCAGATTGGGCCTGTTAACCCATTGTACTGGTGATTCAAACCAAGCCGTATCAATTGCTACATTACGTTCCTGAATACTTTGCAATGGTATCAAATTGATGGTAGTTGTTGTATCCATTTCCGGGGCCATGTCAGTGATAGATTGTTGAAAATCGCTAATTACATAAATATGTTTATTTCCTTCCTTGCGGGAAGTCGTGTATTTGATCTTGGTCAGCGCATCTGAAAGGGAATGTACCGTTGGGGTCGCTTTGATTTCATCTATCATGGACATAGCCTCTTCCTGTGATACCAGCCTAAATTGTTTTCCTTCAAAATTATGTGTAAGGATCATGAACTGATCTTCAATATCATATGATTCGACTATGGTTCTGGCTCGTTGTTTGGCCAAAGACAGTAGGGAGATTTCTTCTGATACGGCATTCATACTGTATGAATTATCTATAAATAGGCCTATTTGATTGATCAGAAATTTCTCTTTCGCTTTTTTAGAAACAAAGGGTTGGGCAAAAGCCATCACCAAAAGACTGATGGCGAGGAGTCTGGCTAAAAGTACAAGTATGTTTTTTAATTTAGACCTGGCACTGGTTTCATCCTTGACTTCTTTTAGAAATCGAACTGAAGAAAAATACACTTTCTTAAATCGCCTGAAATAAAATAAGTGAATTATGATGGGAATTGCCAGTGTACATAATGCCGTGAGAAACCACGGGTGGAGAAATTGCATATCAAGGCAAAAATACTAATCTGCCTGTTGTCAAAACTTTAAAATTAAGGGTGAAGGACTATTTATTTCTTCTTTTAATGACCTTTAGAGGTTTTGACTTTCGTTTTACTGGCCATTATACCCCATCCTCCACTTCCAAACAAGTATCCAAGAGCATACCAGCCCCCATTATTATTTGGAGCAAACATTTTAATCGATTCATCAAATAAAGAAACCAAAAGGGATATAGGTGAAATAAAGCCATGCCATAATCCATACCAAAACCCGTAAATCCGCTCGTGAATGCAGGGGCTTAAATCTCCTTCAAATTTAGCACAGCTGCTCATCGATACCAGGATGGCCATGCCAATGACGAAAATTAGATATTTCATAAATAAGTAATTTTTAATATTAGGAACAATAAAGGCGTTAAAATGGTTACATATTTGGTTAAATTGAATATCATTTATGAATTACATTGATTATTATCAGTTGCTTGGTGTAAATCAATCGGCCTCTGCTGATGACATCAGAAAAGCATACAGAAAATTAGCAAGAAAATATCATCCGGATGTGAATCCCGGCAATAAAGAAGCCGAAAAAAAATTTAAAGAAATAAATGAAGCTAACACTGTGCTTTCGGATCCCGAAAGAAGAAAAAAATATGATGTTTACGGCAAGGACTGGGAACACGCTGATGCATTTGAAAAGGCCAAAAGGCAATCTGGCTCTCGAAGCGGTGGATTCAGGTCCAATAACGGAAGAGCGTCTCAGCGCTTTACAGTAAATGGCGAGGAGGTGGATCCCGATTTGTTTTCTGACTTTTTCCAGAATATGTTCTCTGATCGTGATGAACGTTTTGGTCCTGATTCTTTCAGAAGAACCACCAATCGAACAGGGGCTTCTCAGAATCGCAAAGGGCCTGATTACAAAACAATTTTGCATCTGGATCTGGAAGATGTGATTCATGAGAAAGCACAGGTATTGGAAGTCAATCATAAAAAAATCCGAATTACAATACCCGCCGGAGTAGAATCCGGACAAATAATTAAAGTAAAAGGGCAGGGGGGGGAAGTGGCTGGAAGCGGGTTAAAGGGCGATTTATTTATTGAGTTTGCCATTAACCCACATCCCTTGTACCAAAGGCAAGGCGCAGATATTTATATGCATCATTCTATTTCATTTTTTGATGCCATCATTGGAGGAGAAATAAGTATTCCTTCTCTCCATGGTACAGTCAAAGTAATAGTGAAACCGGGTACGCAGCCTGGCACCAAGGTTAGACTTCGTGGTAAAGGGATCCCGGTGTATAAATCCAATACAATAGGAGATCAAATAGTGACCTATGATGTTTTGATTCCCAATAATTTAAATCAGGACGAAATAGATACATTAAAAAAGATGAAAGAAAGACTACAGAAATGATTGAATATCTGATAAATGTCTCAAGATTCCATCCTGTAAACTGCAACTGGCGTTAAATTATCTTCTCCTTTGTGATCCACCTGAATTTGAAAAAAATCAAAATCATGGCTACTGATAAGATTACATTTGATTGTAGATTAAATCAATCTTAGTCCAGTGGTGGTATATCCACCCAGGATCTTTTTTGCCAACTTTCAATTCCCTTTTCTGCGAGCTGCACTCCTTTAGCACCTTCTAACAGAGTCCATGGAAATGGTTCATTATCCACCACATGTTTAAGAAACAATTCCCATTGCACTTTAAATGCATTTTCATAGACTTCCTGGTTGGGGACTTTTTGCCAGCCTTCCATAAAATTAATAGGTTGTTCTATATCGGGATTCCACACTGGTTTTGGAGTATTCCCGTAATGTTGGGTGTAACATTCGCGCAATCCTGCCACAGCGGATCCTTTTGTGCCATCCACTTGAATTGTGAGTAAATCATCCCTGCGCACCCGGGTTGCCCAGGATGAGTTAAAATGGGCAACGATATCACCCTCTAATATAAAAGTGGCATAAGCTGCATCATCCGCCGTACAAGCGTATTGATTGCCCTTTTCATCAATCCTTTCAGGAATATGCGTGGCACCAAGGCATGAAACGGATTTTACCTGTCCAAACAGGTTGTCAAGAACATATCTCCAGTGACATAGCATATCAACAATGATACCACCATCATCCTCCTTGCGATAATTCCAGGACGGACGCTGAGCTGGTATGGAATGTCCTTCGAAAACCCAGTAGCCAAATTCGCCTTTTACAGACAAAATTCTGCCAAAGAAATCATTTTGCATCAGTCTCTTCAATTTAACCATACCGGGCAGCCAGAGTTTGTCCTGAACAACTCCGTTTTTAAGGCCGGCAGCTGTACACTCTTTGTACATGGAAAGAGCCTCTTCCGTATCGACGGCGCATGGTTTTTCACAGTAAATATGTTTGCCTGCCTGGATTGCTTTCAGTACAGATCCGGCTCTCCTGGTGGTGGTCTGTGCATCAAAATAAATAATATTGTTTTGATCAGCTAGTGCTTCATCCAGATTCGAAGTATACTTTAATAATCCTGCTTTAGCACATAATTGGGCAAGTTTATTTTCATCCCTGCCTACTAATATCGGGTCGGGCATGATTTGAATTCCGGAAGTCGATTTTACTCCACCTTGTTTTATGATTTCAAGTATGGATCGCATCAGGTGTTGGTTGGTACCCATGCGGCCGGTCACTCCATTCATTATGATTCCTATTTTCACAGTTTTCATTTATAAAGGTTTAAATATGATGATTTGATTTTTTTTAAATATTCATGTTGATCCATCGACCAATAATGGGTAGAAAAAATTTCTATTTCTTCCATTCCTGTAAATCCGGCCGCACGAACCCATCGAGTTATTTGTTTTATATCTATACATCCTTCCCCCATCAGTCCTCTGTCATTCAATACATCTGAAAGGACTGTTTTCCAGTCACATATATGATAAGCGAAAAGTTTATTGATGTTTCCGCATCTTATTATTTCGTTTTCCAGATCGGGATCCCACCAGACATGATACACATCAATTGCAACTCCAACCACAGGGGTATTCAGGGCTAGCGCCAGATCATTTGCCTGTTTCAAGGTATTAATTGCAGACCTGTCTCCCGCATACACCGGGTGAAGAGGCTCAATGGCTAGTTTTACATTGGATGCCGAAGCATAAGGTATCAGGGCCTCAATACCGTCTTTAATCTGGTCTCTTGACTTTTCTAAAGATTGACCAGGATCCGCCCCGCAGACTAATACTATGAGGGGGGCTCCAAGTGCTGCTGCTTCATCGATGGCTTTATAATTATCATCTAGATTTTTTTGCCTTTTTTCCATTGAAACAGACGGAAAAAAACCGCCTCTCACCAGGGATATTATTTCCAATCCATTATCCCGTATCATTCGTCCTGTATCAGGGATATTTCGATTTTCCAGGGTATTTCGCCATACAGATATTCCGCCAAATCCTGCTTTGGAATAATGGTGGACACATTCCTCTATATTCCACGGCTTGGTAGTAATAGTATGAATGCAAACTTTTGATAAAGACTCCTGCATTATTTATCTGATTAAGCCAGTGTAATAACAGTAATGAGATTCTTTCCTGATCATTCGCTGCACCATCAGAGCAACCTCTCTTAGATGGTAATCCCCCCACATGCAAGATTCACCATTGGGGATAGGGTTTCCAGCGGAAATATAATCCCAACCATTGGGCCGGTGATAAATGGAATGAAGTAATAATCCCTGGTGGTCTTCATCATTGCTTAAGTAGGGTTCGTCCAATAAAGTATCCAATACAGTCATTCCGCTTTGAATATAGTGATCACCTGTGCCATTAACTTTATTGAGGAACATTCCAAACCTGATCAATCCCTGGCTAGCAATGGCTGCTGCCGAACTGTCAACAGGTTCGAATCTATTGAATGGATCCGATTTTTTCGAGAGATAATCCCCGAGATGTACTAATCCTGGCGCTCCTGTATCCCAGTAAGGAACTCCATCTACTGGGGTGTGTTGCAAGTAGAAGTCGCAAGTCGCTCTACATGCTTTGGTAAATGTTTTTAATAATGAATCTTTACTTCCATATTTATCGAATGCAGAATCCTCCAATTGATATAAGAGTTCTAATTCTTCTGCAAAACCACACATTGCCCATGCCAGGCCTCGAGTCCAGGTCGTGAAACCACTGAAACCCTGTTGGGAATTGGGACATCGGAAATGGCCATCCTTTACGTTAAATACAGCCTCGTGAGCCGTGCGGCCTGAAACATCATAAATATCTCTACCCTCAGCATAATAAATGGAATATTTTGCAGTGGCCAGCATATGTTGCAAAGCACGATCTAATAAATTTATTTTTACATCGTTTTCAGCTTGTAAATGATGCCCTAACAGGTGACTCACCATCAATGCCCTGCACGATCTGATGGTATCCACAAATAAGGAATGCGCCCCATTGAATGAATGAATAAACCCTCCTTCCAGTAAGCTGGTCCATCTGCTGGCCTGTATAGCTCCGGATAATTTTAAGGCTAATTCACAAAAGTTTTGTTGCCATGAATTCTGAGGGATTTTACCTTCATGGATCAGACGCAACAAGTTACCATAGGTACTAATATTGTTAAATCCATGATCATGTACACCTATATGGCTTACGTGGGTGGCCATTTTTTCGATGGTGCTTTGTATTGCCAATTCAAGATATTCCTTATCTCCTGTGGCATCAAATTGAAGAAAGGCGCTGCCATATTGGAATCCCTGAGTCCATTCGGTCCATCCACGAGAAGTATATTTTCCTTCCACGGTATATACGGGAGCACCCTTTTTTACATCGTAGGTTTTTTGAATAGAATGGATTTTCTTGCCCGAAAGCTCCCACATTCTTTCAATCTTGTTGAGTAAGCCGGAATGAGATATTCCTTTATTTAATTGCAACATTAGTTTTTAGTTAAAAGTCTAATTTAAGTAAAGCGCTCAAATCTAAAGAGAAAGCAGGAAATGGTACTAATTTCTCTAGAATCAATCAACTGAAAAAATGCAGTTTTTAAGCTATCACCCTCATACCCAACAATTCTGCAATTACATTGCGCGACTGTAATAATTCATGTTGTGTTTTCAGGGCTACCAGGTGATCGTGTTCTGTTGCACCGGGATGGTCGAGTTCTTTTTTGTTTTCCTTTATCATTTTTTGAACTTTCTTTAGTTTAAATCTCAATACACTCTGATAGCAATCTCTTGCATAGTTTTGTTCGGGCGGTTTTTGAGTTTGTAGCTCCATTTCCCATCGATCAGCCCAATTATGACTATAAGTATAGGGTAATTGCACTAATTCGATGGTTAGATTTCTTATTTGCTGGTTAGGGTGTTTTATAAAATAGTCTGTATCGACATTCTGATTTTCACTTAAAAGGTGAATGTATTCTTTCAAAATTTGTTCGTATAATTTATTATCGAAATCATCCATCAAACCTTCCATATTTTCATTTATATACTGGGCCACAGTCATGTTTTCATTTATAAGTTCATGACCGTACAATATGAGTACCCGGATGAGTGATCTTTCCTGATATTCATCTTCATCGACCTGGGCCTGGTGTGGGATGGATTCATCCATTTCTGCATTTGTGTCGGATACAGTTTCGTTTTTTTCTTTAAATGATTGTTGAACGATTTTGGCTCTTTTAGCTATCAGGTTTTGTTTGATTGCTTTGTTAAGTTCACTTACTAATATTTGTTCTGATACCTCCAATTCATTGGCACAGGATTGTATATAGGTGGCTCGTTTGATCGCATCCGGTATCAAAGCGATAGTGCGAATGATATCACTGATGCCGTTTGATTTTTTTATAGGGTCATGATGTGCTTCTTTTTTTATTAATGATGCCTTAAAAAGTACGAAATCGACAGCTTTCTCTTTCAAATAAGATTCAACATAATTGCTTCCATGTTTTTTGACAAAAGAATCAGGATCTTCCGGCTCGGGTAATAAGACGATGCGCACATTCAAGCCTTCCTCCACAATCATATCCAGCGCCCTCATGGTAGCTTTCATTCCAGCAGGGTCCCCATCGTACACTATTTTGATATTTAGTGTGAATCGTTTAATCAGCCTGATCTGATCTTCTGTAAGTGAAGTACCTGAAGATGCTACTGTATTTTGAATGCCAGCCTGATACATACTAATCACATCGGTATAGCCTTCTACCAGCAGGCATTCGTCTTTAACTCTGATTTGTTGTTTAGCCAGATGTATCCCGTATAACACTTTGCTTTTAGAATACAGCGGAGTTTCTTTTGAATTGATGTATTTCGGCCCAAATTCCTGTTGACTTAATTTTCGCCCGCTAAAGGCAATTACTTTTCCCACGACACTGTGAATCGGAAAAATCACCCTGTTGGTAAAAAAATCGTGGCCATTTTTATTACTTAGGCCTATCTCCTCGATGTATTTGGAATTAAA
>CAYNIG010000127.1:0-12851 GCA_964396995.1 uncultured Saprospiraceae bacterium
CCTATATGATACCTTAAAGTCCTATTGGGAAGGGAATTGTTTAACCATTCCGGATCAATCTTTTGCCTTACTCTCCCCGTTTCCTATTATTTCTCCATTTGCAATCCCAGTCCTTTTCAGCGAAATGCCTGATATAATCGATACTATTATTCCAATAATAAATACAGTAAAGGTCATGACTAAAAACAACATTACCGGATTGCTAAAAAATGATCTTTCTTTTTCGATTTTTGCAAGGGTAGCTGCCCATTGATCAGCTGGTGTGCTTGCCTTTAGTTTTTCTATATATTGTGCATAGTACTGTGCTGTCCATTCGGGATTAATAATCTGCGTATAGATGGTATCTAATATTCCAAATCCAAGTGAGGGAATGATAGCAATAAGGGCACCGATCTTTAAGGCTTCCCCAAACCCCAGGCTACCATCCGCTTTCTGATCCCGATACTGCCTGATCCCGATAAATACAAAGATCATAGACACAAACATGCTCAGGTAACCTACTACCTCACTGGATTCACTCGAAAATTTAGGAATCAAAATGAAGAATTGGATTAGCCCAAAGAGGATAAGGGTGATTGCTGCATTTTTGCCATTTTTAAGTATAATTTGTTTTTTCATAAATATTAAAAATTTTTTGAGCAATATATCGTGCTCCAAGGCCAAAATGCATCGGTTGAAAGTATGATTTGGTTAGTACTAAAGTAGGAAATTATATAGTACTGGGGCTACTAGGAGATGATTTTGAGATCCTTAGCTTGCTGAACAGCCAATATTCGATTTTTTACCTCCAATTTCAGCAAAATGTTGGAAACATGAGTTTTAATGGTACTTTCGGACAAAAATAAGGCTTGTCCAATCTCCTGGTTACTCATGCCCAAAGCCATCTTTTCCAATACCTCTAATTCTCTTGAAGTAAGGCCTGTTTTTTTTACTATTTCCTGCCAGGATGAATCCATCGGTTTCGGCATTTCCGGTAGAAAAACAGGTATCGGCTTTTTATTGGTTTTTAGATTAACATAATAACCTATAAAGAAAAATATAATGGCAGCCAAGGCCACTATGATTTCCAGCCGTGCATGGCCTTGAACGAATTGCACTTCGGCTACCTTAAATAAGACCAATAAGCATAAAGTGAGCAGACCAAAACCGATTACCAGTGTACGCATGTAATACTAAAACAAAATTACAAACTAGCATTAACTTTGATCACACTCTGTTTGGCTAATGTGATTTAAGTGGCTTTAGCCAGAATTAAAATTAGCTCCTATGATTATAAAAAAGACAATCCCGGGCTGCTTAGCTTTCGCTTAGTTTTTATTGGCAACCTTGCCTTTGTTGCTGGTCTTGATCATATCTTGTAAGATATAAGAGCATTCCTCCAGGTATACATCTTTGCGAATATTTCTAAACCACTCCTCCTGCCTTCTTTTGAGCTCCCCTTCACTGGTAAGTGATTTTTCATTATCAGTAAAATCGGCAGATGGACTAGGCACTAATTTGGTAACCCTGTTATTCAGTGAATTGAATTTATCAGATTCCAGGTCGCGGTTTTTTTCTTCTTTACGATAACTATCCAGATTCAATGACACGGTGGTCATCTCTTCTCTTCTTTTTAACCTCATCGCATTTTCTTCCAAAAGTTTAAAAATAGTGCTCGTATCGGTACGTACTTTGCTCATTGCCTTTATTTGGTCGAGGTTATCCACTACATATACATTTTGATTGTAGTTGAGTTTGTTTATCTCAGACCATTCCATTGGATGTTCGTATTCTTTTTCTCCTATATTGAGGTATTTAAAATTATCGGCCAATACTATATCCGGATTTACACCCCGCAGCTGCGTACTACCACCATTGATTCTATAAAACTTTTGTACGGAAATTTTAATTTCTCCAAGTGGTTTATATTGTTGCAAGCCATTTACCATTTTATCTAAAGGAAAAAATCGCTGCACGGTACCCTTACCAAAAGTACTGGGTGAGCCAACTATTACTGCACGTTTGTAATCCTGCAGTGCTGCTGCTAATATTTCCGATGCGGAGGCACTGTATGTATTCGTCATCACCAGGATTGGGCCATCGTATTGTACTGCGCTGTTGCGATCATTCATTACATATGGATTTCCAGTCTTTGATTTTACCTGAACCACCGGACCTGTTTCAATGAATTCACCTACCATATCTACTACTTCGGTGAGGGAGCCACCACCATTATACCTGAGATCAAGTATTATGCCTTTGGCACCTTTAGCATGGCATTTGGAAATTTCATTGGCCACATCACGTGCACAACTTTTTCCATTGCTGTCTTCGAAATCTGAATAAAAAGCAGGTAAACTAACATAACCTATTTTATCGGTAGAGCCGGGGACTTCAATGATTGATGATTTTGCGTATCCTTCTTCCAGTATAACCTCATCTCTGATCAAATGAATATCCTTAAGATTCCCATCTTTTTTCTTCACTGAAATGGTAAGACCTGTACCTTTTTTGCCTCTGATATGGGTAATGACTTCATCTACTCTTAATCCAATCACATCTTTAGGTTCACCCCCGTCTTGCGTTACGCGCAACAACAGGTCATCAACTTCCAGTTCGCCATTTTTGGCTGCTGGTCCTCCCGGTATGATGCTGGTGACTTTGGTAAATTCTTTTTCTTGTCCCAGTCTGGCACCGATTCCTTCATATTTACCAGACATATTCATATTGAAATCTTCTTTGTCTTTAGGTGAAAAATAGTTACTGTGTGGGTCGAAATAGCCGGTAATTGCATTCAAATACGATTCAAACCATACTTTATCATCCAACTTTTTTAATCTGAAGAAATAATCATCATAGGTTTCTTTTACTTTATCCAGCGTTTCTTTTTGCAATTCAGCGATGGACTTTTTATACTTAGGATCTTTTTCCTGGAGGTCTAGCTTTTCAGCCATTCGGGATATCAATTCATATTGGATTAGTTTAGACCAGTTATTTTTTAATTCCGCATCATTTTTGGAAAAACTTAGTTTTTTAGGATCCAATTCTATGGTCTGATGTGACTTTAAATCCATAGGTTTACCAATGACCTCTTGATAATAGGCTTCAGATTTGATCAGTGCTTTTTGGAACAATTTGGAGCTCAAATAAAAAAAATCAAGGTTTCTAACCTTTAGATCATCATCGAGTTTGGTGACATAACCCTTCAGCTGATCGATATCAGACTGTACGAAAATTCTTTTAGACCCATCCAAAGCATCTAAATAAGAATCGTATACAGCTTTAGAAAATTCATCATCCAATTGTTGTGGTCTGAAATGGGCCTGTTCCAATGCCTGCAATACAGTGTGTAAAATGACTGCCTCTTTGCTGCCATCTGTTTTGGTATTTGGTTTTTTGGCAACAGTAAATAAATACATAATGGAAACTATGCCAAAAGCTAGAAATGATCCTCTCATAAGCCACTTGATAAAATTATTCATGAATATAAACAGCTAAAATGCGATAATAATTTGAATTAATATGTTTTGAAATACTTAAAATTGAAAAAATACCAGGAAGAGAAATCCAAAACCCGGAGTACAGTCACAGTCAACGGATTAAAATGAAATGGCGATTGATTTTATTCATTAGATTAGCATTTGTTTTCAGTTAATATACAACCGTATGATCAAAAATATACTTACCCAGTTAAAGAAAGGTTGCACGCAGGAGATCGACCTGCAATCCTCTCCCAAAAGCGATAATCGAAGGTCATTTCTCAAAAAATCAGCTTTCGGCGGGATTTCACTCGCAGGAATTATGGGATGGTCCACTTCTGCCAATGTGGAAAAAGCCACTTCAAAAATTTCAAGATTTGGCGCTCCATCTGACCTGCGGATCACCGATATGCGGTATACCACTGTAGCCAATGGCACCGGAGCTACCAATGCACGCAATGTCATCATTCGTATCGATACCAACCAAGGTATTTATGGCCTTGGAGAAGTACGCGACGGAGGTGATTACAGATATGCTTTGTTCCTAAAAAGCAGGTTGCTTGGTAAAAATCCGATCAACGTAGAAATGCTGTTTAAAATAATAAAACCATTTGGGGGTCATGGTCGTATGGGCGGTGGGGTTTCAGGAGTGGAAATGGCTCTATGGGACCTGGCAGGAAAAGCATTTAATAGTCCTGTTTGGGCTATGCTCGGAGGTATGTATCGGGATAAAATCAGACTGTATACCTATATCCCCAACTCCGGTGGTAAACCCCTGTCTCAAATAGATCACACTGAGTTTAAAGCAGATATACATCATAGAATAGCAGAGCAGGGTTACACCTGGCTCAAAATGCACCCAGGACTGGAAAAAATATTTGATATTCCCGGAGCCATTACCGGCATGAATCAGGTGGATAGTTTCAAAGACCGTGTAAATCCGCAACAAAACTATCTTTCGTATCAAAATACCAGGCATGATTTTTCACCTATCCAGGTCACTCAAAAAGGAATTGAAGAATTGGTAAAATATTCAGAATATATACGAAGCGTGGTCGGATATGATATTCCATTGTCCATAGATCACCTTGGGCATTATGATTTAAATAATTGTATCAAAGTTTGTAAGGCATTGGAACGATTTAATTTTGCCTCTGTTGAAGACCTTCTTCCCTGGACTGATATGAAAAAATTTAAACAAATCACAGATAATATTACCATACCTACCATGACCGGAGAAGATATATATCTCAAAGAAGAGTTTAAGAAATTGGTTGACAATCAAATAGTAGACATGGTGCACCCAGATATGGGCACTTCCGGAGGGATATTAGAGACAAAACGAATTGGAGACTATGCCGAGGAGGGCAATACGGCAATGATGCTTCATTTTGCGGGTACTCCGGTCTCCTTTATGGCTAACGTGCATTGCGCAGCTGCTACTCAAAATGTACTGGCACTCGAAATGCCTAATCAGGTATCGGATAATGCATGGTGGCCTACTTTAGTAAAAATGGTGGGCAAACAGCCTCTTTATTCCAAAGGATATGCTCATGTGCCTGTAGATGCTCCGGGCCTGGGTATTGAATTGAATGATGAAGTAATGAAGCAACATTTGCATGCTGAGGATAAGTCCTATTTTGAACCGACGCCCCAATGGAATGCTATCCGTTCCCATGATCGCCTGTGGAGCTAATTAAATTACATCTTTTGTCTTCTGCACCATTCGTATACCCATATACTCATCGACATCATCAACATCATGTATTGACTGTCCTCCACAGGAATAGTTCCCAGTCTGATTTTTAGATTTTCCGCATCATTATACCATACCACAGGCTCAGGAGTGAACCCTCCGGTCAGTATTCCATTTACTATGGTGAACGGAATAAATGAAATCAGGTAGCCCAAAAGAAATTTATTCCACGAAAACCATGGAACATATAACCTAATCAAGACTATAAAAACACCATTTAATCCCAAAGCCGAAACCGTATACCATTTTGAATAATTGAATATGGCAATAAGGATATTAAGAATAGCGATTCCAATGAAAATTTTTTTTGATATAGACTCATTCCATTTGATCCTGATCAGGTGATTCATACTTTCATATACAAACAGGCAGCAAAACCCGATCATGATGAAAAAAAGATATTCTTCTATGGGTAGTCCTTGGAATTTTAATCCGGTGATATAGCGATCATTAAATCCCCATATTCCCATATTGGTAAAAATCATGTCCCAGATCAAAAAGAAAACAGACATAGATAACAAACCGGTAACGATGCATTTCCACCGGCTTATAAAATGCAACCATTTTTTTTCGAAGGAAAACAGAAAAGGGACTGTAAAGGAAGCAAGATCTACTATCAGGTATAAATACGTATCTTCCAAAAAACTTAGTTGTTTATGTGTCGTTTAACAGAATGTGGCACACCGGTTTTTTCATCAATCAATATAGATTCTATTCCGGCAATAGATGCATATTCTAACAAATCTTCTGCAGAAATGTTTTGGCTATAACACGTATGGTGAGCACCTCCTGCTAAAATCCAGGCTTCTGCGGCAGTCTTAAGATTAGGCATCGGATCCCAAAGGACTCTTGCCACTGGCAATTTGGGCATTTTTTCATGTGGGCTTACTGATTTTACTTTATTTATTATCAACCTGAACCGATCACCCAAATCTACCATAGAAGCATTCAGTGCTTCGCCTTCATTTCCGTTGAAAACCAACCTTACCGGGTCGGCTTTGCCACCGATACCTAAGGGATGTACTTCACATTTTGGTTTTTCACTGGTAATGGAGGGACAGATTTCAAGCATATGCGCTCCCAGTACACGATCACCGGTTGGATGAAAATGATAGGTATAATCTTCCATAAAACTATTGCCCCCTTCAAGACCGAGGGCCATTACTTTCATTGTACGAACCAGCGCTGCGGTTTTCCAATCACCTTCACCTGCAAAACCATATCCTTCGGCCATAAGCCTTTGTACAGCAATCCCGGGAAGTTGTACCATGCCATGCAAATCTTCAAATGTATCAGTAAAGGCTGTAAATCCCCCATCCGTCAAAAAATGCCGCAGGCCAACTTCGATTCTGGCTGCTTCGATCAACGATTCACGCATGTCGCCACTCGCCTGCAATGAAGGCATCAGATCATAGGCTTCCTCATAATCACGAATGGTGTGTATAATCTCCACTTCCGCCACATCATTTATATAGTTTACCAAATCGCCTACCCCAAATCCATTTACCTCGTATCCAAACTGTATCTGGGCAGAAACTTTATTTCCTTCGGTCACAGCCACCTGGCGCATATTATCACCTATTCTGGCCAGTTTCATAGTCTGGCTGTCAGCCCAGGCAGCCGATACCCTTGACCACCTTCCTATTTTTTTGAGTACTTCAGCCTCTTTCCAATGTCCTACCACCACTTTTCGGTGTTTATTCATCCTGGATACAATGAATCCAAATTCACGATCTCCGTGAGCAGATTGATTTAGATTCATAAAATCCATGTCTATGTCCGACCATGGAATCTGATCATTATATTGTGTATGCAGATGTAAAAATGGTTTTCGAAGATGCTTTAAAGCATTAATCCACATTTTTGCAGGTGAAAAAGTGTGCATCCAGCAAATCCAGCCAATACAATTGGAATCGTATTCGGCCTCTCGTGCCAGATTAAAAATTTCATCCGGAGTAGTTACTACAGGTTTGAAAATTATTTTTACCGGTATTTCTTTTTGGTCATTAAAAAAATGAACCATCTCCTGTGAATGCTTATTTACTTTTTGCAAAGTCTCTTCACCGTATAAATGCTGGCTGCCCGTCACAAACCATACTTCAAAATCTGCTAATGTAGTAATCATAAAATACTTTCAGGGATAAAGATAAATAAGATTATCAGAGCAGATCCTGTTTATGAAATCAAAATTAATTAATGGTAAAACCAGCCTTTCCTGAGTGGTAAATCCAATTGAACATGGTCAGATTGTACGATATTATACGGCTACATTATACTCCCTCAAACTGTCGTTCAGACTCACTTTTTTATCAGTACTTTCTTTGCGTGTGCCTATGATGAGAGCACAGGGTACCTGGTATACTCCGGCAGGAAAATGTTTATTGTACGAACCCGGTATTACCACTGATCTTGGAGGTACCGCCCCTTTAAATATTTTTGGTTCATTATGGGTAACATCGATGATATGAGTAGACTGAGTAAGAACTACATTGGCTCCCAATACAGCTTCTGATCCTACGCGTACTCCTTCCACTACAATACATCTGGAACCGATAAAAGCGTGATCTTCGATGATTACAGGCGCAGCCTGTGGTGGTTCTAATACCCCACCTATACCCACACCTCCACTTAAGTGCACGTTTTTACCTATTTGGGCACAACTGCCGACCGTCGCCCAGGTGTCCACCATGGTACCACTGCCTACATAAGCCCCAATATTTACATAACTAGGCATCAATATAGCCCCCGGTTCAATAAAAGATCCATATCGGGCCAGAGCTTGAGGTACAACTCTTACCTGTTGGGCTGCAAAATTTTTCTTAAGTGGGATTTTGTCATGAAATTCAAATGGTCCTGCTTCAATCGTTTCCATTTTACTGATTCGAAAAAATAAAAGAATGGCTTTTTTAATCCACTCATTTACCTGCCACTCCCCTCCTGAGACAGGTTCAGCTACCCTGATTTTGCCTGAATCTAATAAGGCCATCGTATCTTCAATAGCTTGAACGGTATCGGGTGCACCTATAAGATTGTTATTATCCCAGGCTTCGTTGATTTTTATAAATAAGGATTCCATATGATTTTGTTTATTCCATTTTTTTTGGAGACTGCAAAGAAAAGAAAAATAAGTAGATCCCAAAATTGATAAAAACAGGAAGCTGCTATTTTCAGAAACTTTCAATACAAATAGGCCTTAATTTGTAATATGGGGATTACTCATAAAATATTGCCTCATTATACGAATAAAGATATCCAACTATGGCATGATCGATTTGAATTGTATGATGGATTTCCCGTAGCTATGAGCCATGCTCCTTTTTCAGGCAATAGGTGGTGGCAATAAGCTTCAAAGGAGAATTTTATCTGGCATTAATAAATGCAAAGTCTGTAAAGTATACGATCCACTGGATTATAAAATAAAAGAGGATACGGTACTGATTCCAGACATACTCGTAGTTTGCGAATTGTAAAAATGAAATTTCTTGATTTTCCTCCTGTACTCGTTTCAGAGTTTTTATCACCGTCGACCACTTTATGGGATAAGCACATAAAATTTGAAAACTATAAATCCCTGGGCATAAAATAGTAGATATTGGTTGATCCGGAAAAGAGTAAGGTTGAGATTTCTTGCTTAAAAAGGGTGACTGTGTTTTGCAGGTACTTAAAGAGAATAAATGCACTTTCAATTGGATATAGATTGTAAAGCCAGCATCACTTTTAAAGCAGTTTTTTAAAAAGTATTTTGATTTAAATTTTCCTGCTGATCTCATCTGCCGAAAATAGAGTCCCTTTATTTTCATACTTTTGTCCCAAGATAAATTATATGATTCCGTTTGCAAGTGCTGATAGAGGACTGTATACAGACAAGCTCGCCAGGAAAAGATTGGATATATTGGTAATTGGTGGTGGTATCACTGGTGCAGGTGTTCTTCTCGATGCAGTCAATCGCGGATTTGAAGCGGCCCTTTTAGAAAAATCCGATTTTGGATCAGGAACATCCAGTAGATCTACTAAACTCATTCACGGCGGACTGCGGTATCTTAAACAATTGCAGTTTGGCCTGGTAAAAGAGACTGGTGTTGAAAGAGCCATTGTGTATAATAATGCACGACATCTGGTAGAAAAATGTAAAATGCTTTTACCTTTTTACAAAGGAGGTACACTGGGCCCAATAACTACCTCTTTGGCATTATATATGTATGATCGATTAGCAAAGGTGCCAAAAGAAGAACACAAGATGATTCTCAAGAAAAAAACAGCTTTGCGCATTGAACCTCTCTTGAAAGAGGATCATTTGAAAGGTGCAGGATTGTATTATGAATATAAAGTAGACGATACCCGGCTCACACTGGAAATTATAAAGAAAGCAGTAGAGAATGGCGGGACCGCATTAAATTATATGCAGGTTTCTGAATTTATCTACGAAAATGATAAAGTGGCTGGTGTGAAGGTGGTAGATAAACTCACTGGAATAAAACATGAAATATTTTCTGATTTTATAGTGAATGCCACAGGCCCATGGACAGATCATGTAGCCCAGCAGGAAGTGAACCAAAAGGAAACTAAGAAAGTAATTCTTTCCAAAGGCATTCATGTCGTATTTCCTAAAAATAAGTTGGCAATAAAACAACCTGTTTATTTTGAATCTGCAATAGATAAAAGAATGATTTTTGCCATTCCGCATGGCAATTATACCTACGTAGGCACCACAGATACTTCCTATAATGGCAATATTGAAAAGCCTCTGGCAAATTATGATGAAGTAAAGTATATATTGGACAGTATCAATGCAGTGTTCACTAAAACTGCCGTAAGTTTCCACGATGTAAGCTCTACCTGGGCTGGACTTCGCCCTTTGATATATAAACCGGGAAAAAGTGTAAAAGAATTATCCAGAAAAGATGAAGTATTTATAAGCCCATCGGGTTTGATCACCATAGCAGGAGGAAAACTGACCGGTTATAGGAAAATGGCGGAACGGGTAGTACAAACCATAATAAATGAATTTAAAAAAAGTGAACACAAATCCAAACCTATCTTACACGAAGAAGCATTGACTGATCTTTCAAACGTATCCGGGGCTGAGTTTTTTTCCAATGACGAATACGATAAATTGTTTAATTATTGTTTGTCCCTTAAAGGGCACTTGAATGTGGAAGAAACCACCATTTCCAATCTTTTTCACCGGTATGGTAAAAACACGGAACAGGTAATTGCATTAGCTGAAAAATACAGGAAAGAAATAAACGATCCCTATCTGAGATTGGAAATAGGAGGATTGCTCTATGGTATGCAACAGGAGATGGTATGCCATATTAACGATTATTTAATCCGCCGAACCAGTCAGCTGTATTTTGGCCGCGAACTTATTATCCGTTACCTTGATCCCCTGTTAAGTATCATGCAATCGGAGTTAGCATTGACCAGTGATCAAAGAGAAGTGATGAAAAATGAATTTCTTGAGGAGTACGAATCTGTGATGGCCTGGAAACAAAACAGTCTTTGATCATACTTTTATAATCAAAGACTGTAAATGAAAAGACTCACTCTATAAGTGGGAATAAAACTAGCGTGGTTTTGGGATTTACTTTTTAGAATATGGATGAAAGGTTGAATATAATCGACTACTTTAGTTTTATATTCCTGAATTAGGGCCGTTTATGGATTCTATTGTAAATTAGCATTTCTATTCCCTTTCATGAATCGACGATCATTCACCAAATCAATCCTTTCAAGCTCAGGCTTGCTAATTTTGAATAAATCTCCGGAGATGAGAAAAAAAGTAAAATACTTAAAGGCAGGTGACACAGTAGGCCTCATCTGCCCTGCGGGTATTATAAATGAAGAACGGGTATTGAAAGCTACTGCGAATATGCAATCACTCGGCCTGGAGGTTAAATTGGGAACTCATATTATGGAACAATCAGGCTACCTGGCCGGTACGGATGCCAATAGATTGGCCGATTTGCATGCTATGTATCGGGATCCTTCCGTAAAGGCTGTCTGGTGTATCCGCGGCGGATACGGATGTACCCGAATTTTACCTATGATCGATTTTAACTTATTGGGCTCTGACCCCAAGCCCTTATTTGGATATTCAGATGTCACCGCACTGCATCATTCATTTTATAATAAAGCCGGTATTCAAACTTTTCATTCTCCGGTAGCAGCTTCGGATTTCACTAGCTTTACTTTTAATCATGTACAGTCTATCGTGTTTGGCCAGCCAGGCAAAGAGATAGAAATAAAGCCTTGTGCTGAAAACGATCAGTTGTTTACAGAAGGTAAATCCGTATTTGAAAGATATGTCATACATCCTGGTAAGGCAGAAGGAAGATTATGGGGTGGTAATTTGTCACTATTAGCTGCTATGTCGGGTACAGAATACTTAAGACTAAAGAAAGATACCATTTTGTATATTGAAGATATTGGCGAAGCTCCGTACAGGATTGATCGTATGCTCACCCAATTATTTCAGATGTTGCCTCTTGATAAAATTAAAGCCATCGTAGTGGGGGTGTGTGATGGATGCGAGAAAAAAGAAAATGAACAATCATACACCTTAAAAGAGGTAATTGAAGACAGGATAGGTAAATTAAATATTCCTGCGGTTTATGGCTTTCCATTTGGGCATATTCCCAATCAATGTACATTGCCATTCGGTGCGTTCGCTTCATTTGATGCAGATCGTTTTGTGATGAAAGTGGTATTGCCATGAAATTGATAATTCATACATTCAAACTATACACTCGCAAAGTATTTACCACAGCGCATGGCAGCGCCAATTACCGCCATTCCCTGGTACTCGAACTTATTGAAGATGGTAAAACAGGGTACGGAGAGGCTACCGAAATCCTCTATTATGGCAAGAATATTAATAAGATGATTGCTTTGGTGCAAAAACATAAGGCCTGGATAGAATCGCTGGACCTCCTGCCTCCATCTATACAGTATCAAAGATGGAATGAGCGATTTGGCGAAGATAAATTTGTTTTATGTGCGATCGATATGGCCTATCATGATCTGTGGGGAAAACTAAAAGGTAAGAAATTAGTAGATCTGTGGGGATTGGATATCCGTCACAATCCACTTTCCAGTCTTACCGTAGGAATTGATACCATACCCAATATGGTTAAGCACATTGATGAAAATCCATGGCCACTTTATAAAATTAAACTGGGTACCAGCTATGATATGGAAATAATGAAATCCATCAAAGCACATACAGATAAACCATTGAAGGTAGATGCCAATGGTGGATGGAATGCTGATCTGGCCATTGAATATTCTAAAATACTTTTCGATCTGGGGATCGAATATATAGAGCAACCTTTGCCAATGGATGCAATGGATGAGATGGAAAGGGTATATGCACACTCATCTTTGCCCTTATATGCTGATGAATCTTGTCATACTCCGGCAGATATAGAACTCTGTGCAGGGAAATTTCATGGCATCAATATTAAACTGATGAAATGCGGTGGCCTTACTCCCGCATTAGAAATGATTACCATAGCCCGTCAAAAGAACTTATTCATCATGATAGGCTGTATGACGGAAACCTCTATTGGTATTTCCGCACTCGGCCAAATACTTCCCTTAGTGGATCATGCCGATATGGATGGCTCTTTATTGAT
>CAYNIG010000128.1:0-12776 GCA_964396995.1 uncultured Saprospiraceae bacterium
TTCTTTCAATAAATCAGTAGGCGTCAATATTTTATGATTTCCCCAGCAGACCCTAATTAACTTTCATAAACCCATTTGCCACCAGTCATCGTACGCTCTATGGGTATAGTAATCAAAGTAGAAGGATCTTCTTTATATGGATTACGGCCTAATACTACCAGATCTGCCAGTTTTCCAGCTTCCAGCGTGCCCTTAATCTTTTCTTCAAATGAAGCATAGGCCCCGTTTACAGTGCCTATTTTAATGGCCTCTTCTACTGTTACTTTCTGATTAGCTCCCCATACATTTCCTTTCATGTCCATTCTGGTTACGCTGGATTGTAAAAACATCATGGGTTCGAATGGGCCAGGTGGATAATCGGACCCTATAGTAGGCCGAATACCGGCGTCCAAAAAACTCCTCAAAGCAAACATATTTTTTAGTCTTTCTTCACCATATGCTTTCATTTTTTCACCATGATAATATACATAGGTAGAGAACGGCATAGGGATAACTCCCAATGCTTTCATCCGCTGAATACTATTATGATTAATCATAGTACAGTGTTCAATTCTAAATCTTGGGTCTTTCTTTGGACTTTCTTTATATAGTCGCTCAAATAACTTTAAAGTAATATCTATGCCCACATCACCATTGGCATGCACACCAAGTTGCCATCCTGCATCGTATGCTTTTTTAGCATACGGGTACATTTGTTCATCGTCCATTACAATGATGCCAAAATCATTTGGCCTCCCGGAATAAGGTTGAGATAACCTGGCTGTACGTTCTGAGATCGAACCATCGCAAGTAATTTTCATAGCTCCTATTTTCACCCATTCATTACCCATTCCTGTTCTTACACCGGCTGCTATCATTTTATCTATATGCCTGAATGAAATCATACTGTAAATACGTGTATGCAATTCACCGGCTTCATAGGCATCTTCATAGGCTTGTAAATAATCTGGTATTCCGTATGCTTCGGTTACGGAAGTAATACCCGACTTTGCCATCATCCTGGTGATGAGTTTAACCCCTGCTTGTCGTTCATTACGTGTATCGATATCGGGGATTATTTTATCAAAAACATCGGCAGCGGCTTCTTTAACACAACCAGATAATTTTCCATCCTGTTCTTTCTCAAATTCGCCTCCTTGCGGGTTAGGAGTCAAATCGTTCACATTTGCTAATTTAAAGGCAAATGAATTACAATAGTAAGTATGTCCACCACGGTGCCTTATAACTACCGGGTGATCTGGTGCAACCTCATCCAGATCAGTCAATGTTATTTTTCGTCCTTCCTCCGTTTTGGTGTCATCATATTTAAACCCTTCTACCCAAGATCCTTTTGGGGTATTGGTTGCTCTTTGCTTTATAGCTAATTTAATGTCCTTGATGGATCGCAAGTCACAGTCTACCATTTTTAAATGTTTAATACCAGAGTAAGCTGGATGCGTGTGTGCATCTATAAAACCAGGCAGAACAGTTTTAATTCCTAAATCCACTTTTTTAGTTTTGGCTGTAGCTAATCTTATTATTTCGGTATTGCTTCCAATAGCAATTATCCGTCCATCTGCAATAGCTATAGCCTGTGCTTTTGGCTCCTTTGGGTTTATGGTAAAAATGTTTCCATTATATAAGATCATATCAGGCTCTACCTTACCCAATGATAGTAATGGTAAAGTGGCCGCAAACATTCCGAGAAATTCTCTCCGCGAGTGCTGATTTTTATCTGATTTGTTCATTTTATAACTTTTCTAAAGTTTATTATTTATTATTTCACTTACCTTCCCTGACTAATTTTTAAACTTACCATACACCGCTTGTCCCGGAAACACATTTTCTATTGTTTTTCCTTTTTTCAACACAAAAACACCATTCACCATCACATATTCGATCCCTTCTGAAAATTTTAATCCTTCTTCAAAACTGGCTTTATCTAGTATTTTATTTTCATTGAATACCGTGATGTCTGCATCGGCACCTACTTGCAATCTTCCTTTGAATCGCATAGCAGGTGCTACTTTTTCCAACATAAGAGCAGGAAGTAAAGTCATTTTTTCTATGGCAGCAGGCAAGCTCATCACTTTTTCTTCCCTTACATATTTACCCAATACTCTTGAAAACGATCCTGCTGTACGCGGATGTGCCAGTGGAGCATATGCGGATCCGTCGGAGCCTATCATTACCCCTTTTTTGCTGATACCGGCCTTGATCCATTCGGGCTTCATCATATGCATGATTACTGATCCTTTTGTCTTTCGATATTTTTCAAAAGTTTCTTTAGTCAGTCTTTCCCCCGTAGCGACCCATTGAAGGTCGCTATAATTCATGCTGAGCCTTTCTTGCCAGCCATCAGCAAAGATATTGCTCCATAATCCGGTAGAGGCAGCAGTATATGGATACATTTCGGTAGTGATGTTAAATCCTCTTTTTTGAGCTGTCTGTACCATCTCAATTCCCAATTGAATTTGTCCCAAGGTCATACTATTGATGTGGACGATATGCAGAGGGGCATTGGTCAGTACAGCATCGGATATAGCTTGCTGAACGTAGGTAAGGTTTGGCTCACGCACATGGGTAAAAATGGTCGCCTGCATTTCTCCTGCCAATTGATACACTCTGAAAACCTCTTCCGGTTTTGCACCCGGTATATAACCAATAAAAACACCAATGCCTATACCACCTGCCGCCAAGTCATTTTTGATGTTTTTTAGCATGGTTTGGGTCTGTGCTTCATCAAGAGTTTTATCATAAGATATACCCATGGTAGCTTGTGATACATTGGCATTCATCCTACCATCTGCTACAGCTTGCTTTAACTCGAGAGATTCTTTTGGATATTTTCCGATAGCCTGCAGTCGTGCAAAACCCCAGTTGGCACTTGCACCATAATGGATTAGTGCTTTCGATTGTCGGGAAGCATACCATTCACTCAAATAGGGAACACCCAATTCCAACTCTAAAGCGGTAGTGACGCCATCATGGAGTTGATACTCTTGCTCTTTATTACTGATTCCATGTACATGAGGATCTATAAAACCGGGAGTGACCACCAATTCTCTGGCATCGATTGTTTCTTTACCCTGGAGAGAATCGGTACTAATCTGGGCAATTCGATTATGAAGTATGCCCACATTACGTATAGCATCCAGCCTGGTTTCAGGATCTATCACACGGCCACCGCTGATCACTACATCGTAGACTATATTTGACTGCGCTGATGTAGTAAAAACCAATGCATGGAACAGTGTAAATAGTAATAAGATTGTTTTTTTATTATTCATTTAATTTATTTTGTTTCACTTCAGTCAATATGATCTTCACAGAAGTACTGCCAATATTTTCTACCTGATGTTTGCCCACATATTCACTCCATTCGGCAGTACCAGCTGTCTCGTCAAATATCAATTCTTCACCTTTGTCAGTAAATACTTTTATTTTACCACCTTGTACTACATACGATGATTTTGGTGGATGGGTATGTGGTGTATCTTTTTGACCAGGTTGTAAAGTGTATTCCAATACCCGAACATAGTCATTTTCCAGCAAAAGTTTGAAGTTGGCTGGTGAGGCGTTAAGAGCGTCTATATTTAATAAAGTATCATCTTGAGCAACTGATGTGTGGTGATCACTTTGCAGGTCTGATGCTTTATTATTTTGGTTACAGGAGATTAAAACCTGCACCAGTAAAAAAAGAAAAATTGTTTTTTTATTTCTCATGTTTAATCTTTTCTCATTTTATGATAGACTATACCAGGCAACTTTGTCAATCCCATTTTTTTGAGATCCAGGAAGAAATTGAAAGTTCATCACTTCATCTGATTGTATTTTTTCAATAAATCCATCACTAATTTATGTGGCAGTGCGTATGATTTATTGCCATTAATTCCTTCCATAGTATCGGCTGCCACCATAGCATTGATGATGGCCTCTTCAGTAGCCTGGATCGTCGCTTCAAAGAGAGGGTCAATCAAATCATTAGGCAATGTTTCTACTTTGGTAAAATGTTCCCTTTGAAACGCAGAGGGATTAGCTGTGGAAAATGCAATAAAAATATCTCCTGAACCATTAGTTCCCTGGCCACCTACCTTTCCAATTCCCAGGGAAACCCGTTGTACGATTCTTTTTAACTGATGAGGTAAGACCGGTGCATCCGTAGCTACCACTACGATTATAGAACCATCACCTTCTTTGTAAGATGGAGGAGCTTTAAACTCGTTGTTTAAGGTATCCTTTAGTTCTATTCCAACAGGCACACCGGCAATGGTTAGATTTCTTTTTCTGCCAAAATTGGATTGAACAAACACCCCCAGGGTATAGGCAGAATCATTAATCTTCACTATTCTCGATGAAGTTCCCGAACCACCTTTAAATCCCAAACACATCATCCCGGTACCACCACCTACATTTCCTTCTTTAACCCTACCGCTTTTCGCACTGTCCAATGCTTGCCAAGCATTTTCTTCTTTTACATGAAAACCGTAAATGTCATTTAGAAACCCGTCATAAGTTTCGGCTACTATGGGATAAGTATACCAGAAATCTTCCTTGTACCACCCTGTTTTTACATACCATTTTAATACCGCATCTCTTACCACGCCTACGCTATTGGTATTGGTAATCATAATGGGGCCTTCCAGAAAACCCGATTCAGTAAGCCAGGTAGTACCGGTCATTTCACCATTTCCATTTAATGAATACCAATTGCCATACACTGGATTGTTATTTTTGCCTCTAGGTAAAATGGCAGTAACCCCGGTGCGTACAGGGCCTTTGCCCCTCCTGTTTTTACCTGTCCCCGTTATGATCGTACTGTACCCTACTTCGACCCCATTTACATCGGTGATGGCATTGAATTTGCCAGTTTTGCCCTCGAAAGGAATGCCGATATCTCTGGCCCTTGGTTTTTGAGCATAGATGGACATGGATATAAGAAGAAGAATTAAAGTAATTTTGATTTTCATTGATGTATTTTTATTTTTTGCAAATAGCTCAATCACCCTTTTTCTATTTTATTCCACCAGCACCCTTCTGGTATTTATGTGATCACAATTTATAGCTTTATTACCTTTTATCTTAATTTGTCTTAGCTGATCGGTACCTGTATGGAATGGTTTCTCCTTTTACATGATGGATCACCTGTCCGTTAGCAGGTTCAAAGGTATCGCTACCAAAGAATCCGAATGCATAACTATTACAATAGGTAAGCAAATTAATAGTATCACTTTCAGCATCCTCATCATTTATTTTTAGCGGGGTGTCACTGGAAACAGAATTTGATTGTGCATAGGATATAATACGAGTAAATTGGAAGCTGATGAAAATTATAATGACTACTAGATTCTTCATAACTAAGATTTGTAATTTCAATTCTATTTCATATCCTTATTTTAAATGATATTCATTGCGTAACAACTCAAGCAACCTGGCATTTACCTCTATATACTTCTTCATTTGGACTGTACGTGTAGTGGTGAGTACGTTTCTAAAAAAGAAATTAACGGCATTGACATTGGCCTTTCGATTAAAATCCTCCAGTCCGTTAAGTTTAAATGGTATGATTTCATTATTAGTTTCATAATTTTTTACAGCTTCAAATACGGTGGTTCCTTTGCTGCGTAAGACTGTTCCGTAATCATAGTCGTAGTGACTCATGTAAATAGGGTTTATATATTCATTTCTATATTCGCTTTCTATCTCCTGCCGGTCGTAAATGTTTTTTATAACAACAATTAAATCGCCAATTGTATTTTGCAAGTCCTGGTTTTTGAAATATCGCAGTGAGCCAGAGCTTTGAAGTTGATCTACAATGACAGTACGAGACTCAAATACGCTTGGTGTACGAAATCCCAATCCTTTATCAAAATTTAAAGCAAATTGTTTTGATACATTGGTAAGGCTGCTATCTTTAAAATAGGTACTGAGGTATTTTAAAGCTTCATCTAATAAAAAACGATTATGCAGTTTTTCAACCGCGGTCACCGAATCACTTCTTAATTCTTCGTAAAAACTTTTAGCCAATTCCTTCGCCTTATCTCTTTCAATTTTGGCATCCAACTGATAATTAGCTAAATAACCGCAAAAAACAGCAAAAAACAGCATCAGGAATTCCCAAATGTATGATTTTCAATTTTTTGTTCCATGAGTGGGTGTGTGGTGGATTATTCCCTTATTTTCAAATTCATTGCCTTGTATAGTATTTAGTGGTTCTGGAATAAAATTCCTAGGTGTATTTGGAAAAACCTTTTCATCCATGTTTTGCATACAATCATTTGTCAACCGGGAAGTGCCGGTTATATTTTCTTCACTCATTTTTTAAAGAATAATTTTTTCTCAGTGCTTCCACTATTTTACGATTTATTAATATATAGTCATTTAATTGCAAAGTTCGGCTGGAGACTACCATTGTTTTGTGAAACAAAATGGTATTGACCACTTCCTGTCGATTAATAGCATCAGTATTTAAAATAGTTGCCTTAATAATTTCATTTGACTTTCTGTATTCATGTATGAGGTCGATGGTATAGGCCTGGGGTTTTTGTTTTCTAAGATCATCGATCCACTTAAAATCATAATGTTTTAATAAGAAAGGTTTTAAAGGATCTGCAAAAAACTGGTATTCCTGTTCATTCCGATAACGCACATTATTAATAGCCACACTCAAATCGCCAAACAATTTTTGTAATTCAGGACTTTTAAAATATCGGAGAGAACCAGAACCTTTTAGCTGACTAAGAACCCCGTCTTTGGGTTCAAATGTATAGCTATTAATTAAATAAAAAACGTTGGTAAATGCGGGATAGAACTCTTTTGGCAGATCCGTAAGAGAGCTGTCTTGTATATATGAAGCTAAGTAATCGCAGTCTTTTATTTTTTCTATGCGTAGGTTTAGTTTATTTGAATACACAATAGAATCGGTTAAAAGTTCATCGTATAATGCCTGAGCATATTCTTTTTCTTTATCTTTTTCAATTTTAGCATCCAATTTATAGTTGGCGTAATAACCACAAAAGACAGCGAGAAAAAGCATGAGAAATTCCCACAGGTAATTTTTCCAATTTTTTTGGCTCTGAAGATTAGGTATTACTTCCGCCTTAGTAGAATATGAGTGGTTTAATTTATTTTTTGGCACTATTGTTTCCTTGATAAGACCCGAGTCTGCTGAAAAAATAGTGCTTTTTTCTCTTTCTTGTAGATTGTCATCTCCTGATGACTTTGTTTGTCTTGCTTCTTCTTCGTTCATATCTGGTTACAAGATATCGCTTTAATTCAGTAATTTTTTATACGGTATTTTTTTACCAAAAAGTCTTATTGAATTCTTGTTTTTCAAGTAATTTTTGAAGCATGATGCTTTTCCTCTGACCCAAATTTGCCACTAACCTTCTGATTTAAAATTAAAACTGCTTGCCCGGTAAATATGGGAACCTTTCTTTGGTCCGCAGGTCTTTAATTTTATTCACCCAATCCTTCTTAAATCAAAGAATGGATGCAAAAGTTATAGTGCAAACCCCATGCATTTGGTGCCCAAAAAATGAGGTATTTTTTGGGTCAGGGAAATAGCAGGTGGTTAAAATAATCACCCATTAGAAAATTTCCAGTCTCCATAATTATTATTACTATTACGAATGCTTAAAAAGCCTTTCTTTATTCTGCTTTATTTTGGGGTATATTGTATTCAGGCTCAGGATGCCACCATTTTCAAACCCGACTCCGTCAAAAAGAAAATCGAAGCCACCCGTATTCATTCTTTCCTCAAAATAGATGGTTTGCTCAAAGACAGTGCCTGGAGCCTGGCAAAACCATTCGATTCGTTTGTAGAGGTAGATCCAAATCAAGGGGCAAATCCGAAGCAGTATACTATGGCAAAAGTATTGTATAACAAACAATTTTTGTACATCGGTGCATTTTCAAGAGATACCCTAGGAAAAAAGTCTACGCGGGTCATCGATTTTAAAAGAGATTTTAATACCCGCACCTCCGATTATTTCGGAATGAGCTTTGACGGATTTAATGACCAACGCAATTGTATGGTATTTACTACGAATCCTCATGGTGTCCAACGGGACTTTTTAGCATTTGATGCAACCTATATTGATCTGGACTGGGATGGCCTTTGGAAAGTACGCACCACCAGGCAAGATTCGGGCTGGATAGCAGAGTTTGCCATTCCGTGGAAGACCCTTCGTTATGCAAAAAGCAGGGATTCATTGCAGAGTTGGGGTTTTAATATGAATCGTATGCGTCGTATAACCAATGAAAACTATGCACTATCTCTCTTTCCACGATCTTTTTCTGTGTTACGAATGGACTATGCAGGATTGATTACCAATCTGCAACCACCGCCACCCTCTGCCAATGTCCGCTTTCAACCTTTTTTCCTTTCATCCTATGATCGATACAGAGATATTGAAAATAGAAAACCAGAGGAGACGAATGCAAAATTGGGTGGCGAAATCAAATGGGCTATCAATTCTACATCGGTATTGGACCTTACTTTTAATACAGACTTTGCCCAGGCGGATGCAGACCGGCAAGTAAATAATGTTACCCGATTTTCTGTCTTTTTTCCTGAAAGGAGACAATTTTTTCTCGAAAATGCTTCTCTATTTGGAGTAGGCATCGGACCATCTTTCGACTTATCAGGAGGAACAATGCGTATACAGCCTTTTTTCAGCAGACAGATTGGATTAGAGAATGGAAATCCAATACCAATAGATGGAGGAGCACGTTTTGTACATAGATCTATCAAAAGTAATTATGGTGCTATGCTTATCCGACAGCGGTCCAATGCCAATCAACCATTGACCAATTTTTTTGTAGGCAGATTTTCCCAAAATTTTGGCAAACAAAACCGCATCGGCGGCCTTATCACTATAAAAGACAATAGTCTGAACAGAAATTATATGTCCACGATTGATGGATTTTTCAGATTAAAACAGGCTCATACACTCAACTGGATATTTTCCAATTCATACGATACCAATGGCAAACAAAATGGAATGGCAGGTTCTGCCCAATATTATTACACAACCAATCAATGGAAAATCTGGTGGACACAATCTGTGGTAACGAAAAACTATAATCCTGAAGTAGGCTTTGTTTCGCGTAATAATATAATAGGTACTACTCCCGGTATATTTTGGTACAATCGTGATAAATTGGTTCCTTTTAAGAAAATCTTCCGCCAATATGAGCCCAGCCTTTTTGCTGAGTTTTATCATCAGGCCAATACGGGTAAATTGACAGAGCGGTCTATAGGCATCAGTCCATTTTGGTATTTATTACAAAATGGAGGGTATATAGGACATATATACACACCTTATTATCAATACCTCACTGAAGATTTTGCTCCGCTGGGGGTGAACATAAAGGCAGGAGAATATAATTATAACCGACACGCAATTTACTGGAGTACCGATGGATCTAAAAAAATTAGTTTAAGATGGAATGGCGAGTACGGTAAATATTTTAATGGCAAGCTCAATACAACGGATTTTACGTTACAGTTAGCCCCTTTGCCTCATATCTCCATGATAGGTAGATTTAACCGCAACCATTTTATTGAGGTGGGTGAAAGTCGAGTTACCAAAACCATAGATCTCTGGTCAGTAGAAGGTCGCTTAGCACTCAATCCCAGGTTTCAATTGATAGGGTTTTACCAAAGAAATATTGATGCTAATGCCAATAATTACAATATCAGACTGTCCTGGGAATATCAGCCCTTATCCTTTATTTATATAGTATTTAATAAACGAGAATTTCAATCGGTTACCAGGCCAGGGGTACAAAGTATAGAGGATCATGTAATCGGCAAAGTGAGTTTTTTACGACAATTGTGAGTATGGGCAGAATTTGACTTATCTGAAACTACTATGAAATAAAAATTGCTAAATCTGCCACCGCTGGAGTCAATTAATCCAGTTGATTGCCCTTAATGTAATCTTACTTCTCCGAAGTATTCAAAACAATTAATGTTAAATACATTTGGTTAGACAACATCCTGTTCTGATTTTATAAATGCGGCAATCAAATCTGATTCAAATGATACTGTAATAGTCAGCTTACATTTTGAAGCATTTTACCTTCATATAAACTGAAACTCCGGTGAAACCAATATACTCCAAATGATATCCTCCAGCCCCATTCTATTATCCCCGGTACTTAAAAAAGTATGCATCGTTTCTAATTCTTTTTGATCCGGTAAACGGCACAATAAGGATAAATACAAATTGCGGATCAAATCATCTTTATCCGATTTATATTTTTCATACCATCGATGCGCCCCTTCTTCTATACGTTGATGCAGCAGTTGATTGTTGGTTAATGTGATGGATTGAAGTAAACCAGGTTCTTCATTTCTTCGGGTAGTTACATTTTCACGGGTAGGTCTGCCCATTGCCAATTGAAACGGATCAGCATTTACCTGAGATGCCCTCAATAAATGATGCTGACTGCCATCCATATTAAAATGCACTAGTTTTCCCCAGGGGCTTTGGTGAAAACTGGCATATTGTTTTGCTTTTCGCCACGACTTATCATTATAAGTAACCTGATTCCAGGATGAATCCTTAATGCTGTCTGCAGTCAACCATGAATCATCCGAATAAATGGATAGTGTATCGTTTCGCTGCGTAATGATACGGGCATGTACCAAGACTCCGGCCGGATTAGCTATGAGTCCATCATTTTCAGCTTCAATGGCAAATACGTTTTGGCCATTTTGCATGAAAGGACTGATATCGGTTGCTGAAAATTTTCTGATGTCTGAGCCCTTTACTATTTCATTTCCATTTAAATAAGCAGTGAATTGATAATCAGCTGTGGCAATAATTTTGGCGGATAAAATCTTTTGAGATGAATTAATTCTAAATGATTTTCTTAAAAAAACCTTTCCCGGTTCAGGTAACACGGTGCGATCAAATTTTTGTGTATGATGCCAGATCCATTTAGCAGGTAGTTTTATATTATTTTGATCAAAAGCGGCACCACTATAAAATGGTTCCATCACCTGGCTTACCGCATCAGCCATTTGCTCAGCATGAATTTTTCTGTGTGCAGGACCTTTAAAAATAAAACCAGGTTGATTCATACGATCGGCAGGACCATAATCTACCGCAGGTAATTGATAGGTTTTAGATGTCAATATTAGTGCGAACAATTTTTTTATAGAACTACCCTGATCCCTGAAATCGGCTGCTATATAATCCAATAAATTTTGGTTCCAGGCTTTCTGATCCATATCATCCAGGGTTCCTATGATACCTCTGCCAAAAAAAGAATTCCAGAATCGATTGACCAAGGTACGGTACAATCTGCCGTTTGCCGGTTGGGTAATAAACTCAGCCAATTGTGCCAGCCTATCATTTAAACTATCGGCAGTAATGATGCCCAATTCGGGAGAAATAAATTGAGGCGATGCAAATTTTCCGGTGGGTGCGTCACAGCGATGCAATTCCAATGGCTGTTTTGCGAATATACTGGCAAAATTATAGGATTGTTCCAGGGTAATGTTGTTTACAAAACTATTATGACACGATGCACATTTGAGATTCGTACCCAGCAGGCTTTGAGAAACATTTTGTGCTGCCTGCATTTCAGTTCGTTGACTGGAATTGACCTCTCCCCTCCATTCAATTCCCTTTATGAATCCCTCCGAAGCAGGACCCGGATGGATCAGGCCTTTGACCATGGTGGTATAGCTGCTGTCATTCATCAGTGATTGATATAACCAATTGGTGATTTGTTTTCTTCCTTCAGTAATAAAGCCCGGTCCACTATAATCATTTCGCAAAACATCGTTCCAATAACTCAGCCAATGCATGGTAAAGTCTTCCTTTCTTGAAAGAAGTTTATGTACTATTTTCTCTCTTTTGTCAGGGCTTTTTTCATTGGTAAACGAAAGTACTTCATCCGGTGTGGGTAATAAACCGGTAATATCGAGATACACTTTTCTGATGAATGTGGCATCGGAAATCAATTGAGGCCATTTGATTTTTTTTTCTTTGAAATAAAGATCAACCCAAATATCGATTGGATTGGAAAAAGATTTATTCTCCTGTAATGCCGGTTTATTCAGGCTCAATGGAGCCTCGTAAAACAATTTCGTTTTTTGAGCAGACCAAACCGCTCCATGATCAATCCAAATGGAAATTGCTCTGATTTGCAACGGAGTGAGAGGTTCTCCTTTTTCGGGCATGGCATCGTGATGGCCTTTAGGCAGTTTCAATCTTCTGATGATATCGCTTTTTGATGCATTTCCTTTGACCAATACAGGCCCATCAATCCCTCCAGCCAGCACACCCTCAAGGTTATCCAGGGCAAGCTCCCCCTTCATTTTTTCCGAGCTATGACAGGAATAACATTTATTGGTCCATATCGCCCTTATTTTTAGATTTAGATTTTCCAGGTTGGCAATAGATGGGTCTTGTTTTACTTTTTTGACTATATCCATTAATTCCGGATCTTCATAGGCATTGGATCTATTGGATTGAATAGTAAAAATAGCAGCGCCAATAGCTACCAGTAAGATGAATACGATGAGTCTGTATTTAGCCATTGACTAAAACGAATTGATGAAGCAAGATATGAAATATTGAACCGTATTCATACATTATAAATGCAATAAATAGCTCTCGTAAAGTCTGATACGATCCCGAATTTATCGGGAGAATCATCTGAACACCTGAGCTTACTATTTATAGCCGGAATAGCCCTATTTGGTGTATTAAAAGTCAGAGATTCATCTGTTAATTTCAATTCCAAATTCTCTCCAAACCGGGAAACGCCTTAGT
>CAYNIG010000129.1:0-12770 GCA_964396995.1 uncultured Saprospiraceae bacterium
CCATCTATGCCCGGAATGAAGAAAGTGCGAAAAAATTTGCTTCGGATTACCATTGTGCGATCTGGTCATCTGACATGGAAACCGTGATTAGTCATCCTGAGGTAAATATGGTGTGTATTGCATTGCCTAATAACGTACATGAAGAAGCAGTAAACTTATGCGTAAAACATCATAAAAATGTGATTTGCACCAAGCCATTGGGGAGGAATGCAGATGAAGCATATCGCATGATGCAGGCTGTAGAAAAGGCTGGTATTTTCAGCGGATATCTCGAAGACCTTTGTTATACACCAAAATTTATCAAGGCTTTGGCAATGGTAAAAAGCGGATCGTTGGGCAAGGTATTATGGGCCAAATCCCGAGAAACCCATCCAGGTCCCCATTCTGATTGGTTTTGGGATAAAGAAAAAGCCGGCGGTGGATGTATGCTTGATTTAGGCTGCCATTGTATAGAGATCGCAAGAAACTACATTGGAAAAGAGATAAAACCCATACGTGCCTTTTGCTGGGCCGCCACACAGGCCAAACCCATTGATGCTGAAGATCATGCTATTGCCTTGATAGAATATGAAAATGGAGCTATAGGCCAACTCGAGACTTCATGGTCATTTCGGGGAGGAATGGATTTGAGAGATGAAGTGATGGGGACAGAAGGAACAATATGGATTAATAGCTTTCTTCGGACCGGATTTGAAGCTTTTACTTCAGGGAAAGGGGCTGATTATATAGCTGAAAAATCGGAAACCAATTCGGGTTGGTTATTTCCAGTAGGAGATGAAGTAAATGAATTGGGCTACAATCATATGTTTACAGATATGTTTGATTGCGTTGAAACCGGAAAATCACCCTCAGAAACATTTTATGATGGTTATATAGTAAATGCCATTATTGATGCTTGCTATGCATCCGCGTCCTCCGGAAAATGGGAGAATATAAATCTGAAAGAGTGGCGAGGAGTCAATGGATTACCAAAAATATCCGGCTATACAGACTATGATGAAATTCATTATTTTATCAAGGAAGAAATCACTCATGATGGCAGGCACAAAATAATACTAAAAGAAAAAGCTTCCGGAAAAGTAATTGAAAGGGATTTAAAAAATAAGACATAGAAAGTTTTGCATCTCAGATAATTTATTTACTTTAGAGAGCGAAAAAATATTTTATTTAATTAAAACCTTAAATGTTATGGAATCGATTTTACCTATTTTAATCAAAACAGTGCTTGGAGGAGGCGGTGGATTTCTTGGAAGTCTGATCAAAAAAAACGGCTTAGGTCTCCTTGGCAATTTACTCTCAGGTGCTGTTGGCGGTAACGTTTTACCACTTATTACTGCTGCACTTGGCTTATTTCAAAACAGTGCAGACGGAGGTGGAAGTATGCCAAGCATCGCCACGATTCTAACTTCTCTGATCGGCGGCGGAGCAGGATCTTTAATTGGTGGCTTATTTAAAAAAGCCAGCTGAACTTTTTCGAATTTTATTCTCAAAATGTGAAGGCCGCTTCAAAAAAGCGGCTTTTTTTATTCCCGTATGTACCTCGTCTTCCAAGGAAATTGATAGAAAAACCATAATGAACAAATGATGATCACCCCCCAATAGAAAAATTCTGATGCCCAGGTCCACATCAGGGTATTGCTTTTTATCTGCACAGCAAAATAGACATAGATTACGTAGATGATCACAGTAAGTATTTCAATAGACAAATTTATTCTGGTCAATCCTGTACCGCTGATGGCGTTTAACCATACTGAGCCCTGAGACATCAGTAATACGGCTATCGTAACAATACGTAATACAGGAATGGCTTCCCGGATAAAATCAGCAGATGGATCGAAAATTGAAAAAAACAAATTCGGATACAAATTTAAAAACAGTACCTGGGGCAAAACAAATAAAAAATTCAATAAACCTATTCGCTTTATCAATGGAATCACTTCCTCCAATTGATTTTGACCGATTACATTACTTACCATATTGTTACTTGTAGCAGCCATAGCCCATATGGTAATACCACAAATGCCAAATGCATTACGCATGGTATTGGAAATAGCCAGAGAGCGCTCACCCAAATGCTCTATCCATAAATAAAACAACAACCAACTCACAATACTAAACAATAATTGTATGATCAGAGGAAGTGAGCGATTAAAAATCTTGATTGATATTTCAGTACTCCATTTTTGATGTTCAAAAACACGAAATTCCTGAGGTAGCTTTTTAAACCACAACAAACCAAATACCACGGCCATTCCGATAAATTCAGCTATGACACTAGCATAGGCTGCCCCCATAAACCCGAAGGCAGGCATTCCTGCTTTTCCGAAAATAAGTACATAATCAAGCACTATATTGCAAATGGCTTCAGCCACCGTGCCAAAAAACAAATACCGCGTATTGTTACTGCTTATTAAAAAAGAACTGCCTACCTGGAATAAATAAAGGAATGGCAATCCAATAATTCTGACTTGTATAAATGAAATGGCCAAATCATGAACCCCGCTATTGTGTATCTGTGAATCCAAAATTCCTGGAGAAAATACCAAAGTGAATACAATTCCAACTGCACTGAGAATCAGGGCCAGCTTTAATGCTTGTGCTAATAACCGCCCCATTATATTTTTATTTTCCTGGCCGGCTCCACGGGACAGTAAGGATTGTAAGCCACTGTTGAAACCGGATCCGATTACAGAAAATATCAGATAATATACCCCGGTGATGCCTGCAGTCCCCAGTTCCGTCTCTCCCAGCCTGCTAAGAAAAATATTGTTTATTATATAATTGATCTGCGGAATGATCATTGCGACAGATATAGGTATGGCAAACCTAATGATGTGTATATAATTTGTCTTCAGCCTGAGAGATGACATAAAATGACCGCAAATATCGATTAATTGTATTAAAGTCTGCTTGTAACAAGCCTATTGAAATAAATCAGCTTTCATTATTTCTTTACTGCAAAATCATCGGAGCACCATCAAAGGATTAAATATGAATTAACAATCCAGGGATTTAAATATTAAAAATACAATGAGCCTATTCATTACTCCCGGCTATCCATCCTGTAGTCCAAGCTGCCTGGAAATTAAAACCACCAGTCACGGCGTCAATGTCCAATACTTCCCCCGCAAAAAACAGATTGGGGATCAATTTGCTTTGCATCGTCTTCATATCAATTTCTTTTAAGGCAACTCCCCCACTGGTTACGAATTCCTCTTTAAATGTACTTTTACCATTCATCTTAAAATGGGCTTTGGTCAGGAATTCAGATAGCAGAATTATGGAGCTGTAAGACATCTCCTGCCATCTTTTTTGGCTAAATCCCAAAAGCGTTAACCAAGCCATCCATATCCGTTGGGTAAACCCCATAGGGAGAAAAGAGAAGACTAGTTTATTGGGATTTTTGATCTTATAATCAGTCATTTGTTCTTTAACCTCATTTGATGAAAAAGGATAAAGGAAATTGATCTCTATACTGGCCTGATAACTGAGATCCGATAATTCTCTTGCAGCAACTGCTGACAATCTTAAAATAGCGGGACCACTTAATCCCCAATGAGTAATCAATACGGCTCCGGTAGATTTTATTTTAGTACCTATAAGTTTAATTTGTGCATTTGGCCATGAGACCCCTGCGTACTCACTCAAACGTGAATCATTTATATTAAAGGTGAATAATGAAGGTACCGGTTTGATAATGGAATGGCCTAAATCACTTATCAATTTCCATATTTTTTCACTTGATCCGGATGTAATGACCAATAAGTCTGAAAGTGCGGTCATCCCGTTTTCAAATTTCAGAACAAATTTTTTTTCAAGAATGCGAATGGAATCCAGATTGTGATTTAATCTCAAATCCACACCCCATTTTCGCCTTTCATTTTCAAAACAATCTATAATGGTCTGCGATTTATCCGTAACAGGAAACATTCTTCCATCTTCCTCTGCTTTCAGTTCCACCCCCCGCTGTTCGAACCAATGTATGGTATCACCAGGCTGAAATTGAGTGAACGGTCCCAGTAGCTCTTTCTCACCCCGGGGATAAAACTTTACTAATTCTTTGGGATTAAATACAGCATGGGTGACATTACACCTACCCCCCCCGGATATTTTTACTTTACCCAGTACTTTAGAAGTTTTTTCATAAATCGTCACAGTATGGTCTGGGTACAATTCCTTATGTCTAAGGGCTGCAAAATATCCTGCAGCTCCTCCACCAATAATGGCTACTGATTTGCTGATGGCTAATTTATTTATTGATGATGGAATCTATAAAACCTTGTATTACTTTTAAACCATTTTCAAAATGGGCGTTATTATTAATTACAATATCCACTTCATCCCGAAACGGCAGGATAAATTTTTCAAAGGCTGGTAAAACGTGTTTTTCATATTGATACAGTACTCTTTCCAGTGGCAATTCTCTTTCTATCTGATCCCTCTTTATCCTACGAATAACCTTGAGATTTTCTTTAGCCTCAATGAATATTTTGAGGTCGAGCAGGCTGTTGAGTGCCCTGTTGTGAAACACAAATAATCCTTCTACCAACACTACCGGTGCAGGTTTTATTATTTGTACGCTTGCTTTTTTGCTAGAAGTATTAAAAGTATACTCTTTGAGTTTTACCGTTTTGCCTTTAATAAGGTTCTGCAATACATTCAAAAGTCTTTTTTGATCTATTGAATTGGGCAGATCAAAGTTAACGATACCTTTAGTGTCCTTTTTTTGCTTTTCAAGAGGCAAATAAAAATCATCCTGCGAAATGATGCATACCTGATCGTGTGTATACCTGGCCCTCAATTGTTTTATAAATGAGGTCTTCCCAGAACCACTGCCTCCTGTGATGCCTATGATATACGGTTTCTTTTTCACCCTGCGAATGTATTACAATTATATTCCACGATTTACTATTTTGTGGTCAAAATCATTTGCTTACCTAACTTAGAATTATTTGATATTATGGATATAATTATGTCAGTTTCCAGGGGCCTTCTGGGGATCGTAGTTTTAATCGGTATTTGTTACACTTTGAGCTTTCATAAAAAAAATATCGATTGGCGAATGGTTGGGATCGGATTGTTGATGCAGTTGCTGATTGCCCTGGCCATGATTAAAATAGGATTCCTCAGATCAATTTTTGAAGGGGTGGCTAATTTTTTTGTTTTGATGATCAATAGTGCAGGTGAGTCTGCAAAGTTTTTATTTGGTGATTTAGCCAAAGGCAGCCCTTTTGGATTTGCCTTCCTGGTTTTGCCAACCATCATTTTTTTCTCCGCTTTATCGTCGTTGTTGTATTATTATGGTATTCTTCAGAAAATAGTATATGGTTTCGCCTGGTTGATGCAGCGCACCATGCGACTATCCGGTGCAGAGAGCCTGGCATCAGCGGCCAATGTATTTATTGGGCAAACTGAAGCACCTCTTGTAGTGAAACCTTATCTTGAAAAAATGACCAAATCGGAAATCATGTGTCTGATGACAGGTGGTTTTGCTACTATTGCAGGCGGTGTATTTGGTGCCTACGTTGCTATGCTGGGAGGAGACAGCCTGGAGTCCCAGCGCTACTTTGGATTACATTTATTGACTGCATCTATTATATCTGCACCTGCTGCAATAATAGCTGCGAAAATCATACTACCTGAAATGGAACCTGATAAAATTAGCTCTAAAGTGACCATTACCCGGGATGAAGCCGGAGCCAATGCATTAGATGCTATTTCCAGAGGGACTACGGATGGTTTAAAGTTAGCTGTGAATGTTGGAGCTATGTTACTGGCTTTCATGGCGTTTATTTATTTGTTTAATCATTTTCTTGATTGGCTGGGTGCATTTACTTCATTAAATGAGCTTATAAATAGTTCAACCGGCGGAAGATATTCAAGCCTGAGTATACAATATCTTTTGGGTATGATCTGTGCCCCCATAGCCTGGCTGATAGGTGTGCCGGGTCAGGACATGGTGGCAGTAGGACAATTGATAGGTGAAAAAACGGCTCTAAACGAATTTGTTGCCTATACCTCCCTGGCAGGAATGAAAGATACTTTATCCCCGGCTTCAGTAGTAATTGCCACATATGCTTTATGCGGTTTTTCAAATTTTGCTTCGATCGGAATTCAAATCGGTGGAGTGGGATCAATAGCACCGGGCCAAAGACCCAATCTCATAAAATATGGTTTCAGGGCAATGATCGCAGGTACTATTGCCTGTTTACTTACTGCAACTATTGCGAGAATGATCATTTAATCTGTTTCGGCCTACTGAATTAATCTCGTTCCATTTATACCTTTACCTGGGACATTAAATTCTTTTAGACAAACACACCGGTAATCATTTTTTAACAGGAAATTTAATTTATTCATTAGTCGAATTTCACTATACCCTATAGAAAACCTATATTAGACCTGAATATTAAGTATAAACGAAAATAAATGAAAAAGAAAATCAGATTTGTATTTGCCCTCCAGATCGTTTTTTGTTGCACACTTATTTATGCTCAGGTAGCCAAAGCGCCTGAAATTAAAGAAGGCGATGGCCCGTATAGTCAAATGATCATCAGAGGGGTAACCTTGATTAATGGCAATGGGGCTCCACCAATAGGTCCGGTGGATATCATTATAGAAAATAATATCATAAAGCGGGTTGCCAACGTAGGTTATCCCGGGGTGCCCATCGATAGCAATTCCCGACCAAAACTTGCGCCCGGTGGCAAAGAGATAAATGCGAATGGAATGTACGCATTACCCGGATTTATAGATATGCACGGACATATCGGAGGCAAATCTCAAGGAGCAGATGCAGAATATGTATTCAAATTATGGCTCGCACATGGGATCACCACTATTCGTGATCCCAGTGCCGGTAATGGATTAGCCTGGACATTGGATCAAAAAGCAAAATCAAAATCGAACAGTATAACCGCACCGAGAATATTGGCTTATACAGCTTTTGGATCGGGATCAAAAGAACCCATCACTACCGCAGATCAGGCAAAAAAATGGGTTCAGGAGAATGCATCAAAAGGTGCTGACGGAATTAAATTTTTTGGAGCTAACCCCGAAGTGATGCAAGCTGCACTGGAAGAAAACAAGCGACTAGGCCTCAGATCTGCTTGTCATCACGCACAGATGGATGTCGCAAGATGGAATGTGGTCAATTCTGCCCGTGCGGGTCTCACCAGTATGGAGCATTGGTACGGATTACCTGAAGCTCTTTTTGACACCAGAACGGTACAAGATTATCCGCCTGATTATAACTATGCAAACGAACAAGATCGCTTTAGCCAGGCAGGGAAATTGTGGAAACAGGCAGCAAAACCCGGTTCTGAAAAATGGAATGCGGTGATGGACACTTTATTAAAATTGGATTTTACTTTAGATCCGACCTTTAATATCTACGAAGCCAATAGAGATTTGGCCAGAGCCAGACTGCAGGAGTGGCACCAGGATTACACTATGCCTAGCTTGTGGCGATTTTATTCACCCAGCCGTATATCACATGGTTCATACTGGCATAGCTGGGGTACAGAACAAGAAGTGGAATGGAAAGAAAACTATCGGATATGGATGATGTTTGTAAACGAATATAAAAATCGGGGTGGTAGGGTCACGGTGGGTACGGACTCCGGATTTATATATCAATTGTATGGATTTTCCTATCCCAGAGAATTGGAACTATTGAGAGAAGCTGGGTTTCATCCGTTGGAAATAATAAAAAGTGCTACTTTAAACGGTGCGCAGGCACTTGGTTTGGATAAAGAATTAGGTACAATAGAGCCTGGTAAACTGGCCGATATAGTTTTAGTAGATCAGAATCCTCTTAAAAATTTTCAGGTTCTGTATGGAACGGGAGCTTTGATATTGGACGAAAACAATCAATCCAAAAGAGTAGGTGGCGTGAAATACACCATTAAAGACGGAATAGTATATGATGCCAAAAAACTATTGAATGATGTAAAAAATATGGTGTCTAAAGTAAAAAATGACACTGGTGAAACCATTACCCAACCCGGGGCCATGAAGAAATCATAAGTATGCAGTTTAACCCATTAAGCAAGGACACCTATCAAGAAAACAGAAAAAAATTGGCGAATTCGTTACTGCCGAATTCAATGGCTATCCTGCACAGTAATGATAGGATGCCATGGTCTGCCGATCAGTATTTTCCATTCAGGCAAAATAAGGATCTGCTGAGACTGTGTGGTATCTACCAGGAAGAGACCGTCCTTGTTCTTTATCCAGATCATCTGATAGATTCAAGTCGTGAGATTTTATTTATTAAAAAAGCAGATGATCACCATAAGATCTGGGATGGTGATGTATTGGACAAAAAACAAGCAGGAGAAATCAGTGGCATTAAAAATATCCAATGGGTTGATGACTTTGAAAAAATAACCTACTCATTGATACCCAAGGCTGATCAAGTTTATCTCAACAGCAACGAAAAAGGAAACTATCCCATTGAGGTAGAAGGTCGAAACGAAAGATTGGGTAAGAAGTTGATGTCTCAATTTCCATTTCATAAGATTGGCAGATTACAACCCCTATTAAAACTTCAAACTCTTATTAAAACCGGTGAGGAATTAAATCAAATAAGAAAGGCCATAAAATTAACAGGGGATACCTGGAAATATATTGCACCATTGATCAAACATGGGGTGTATGAGTATGAAATTGCAGCAGAAATCAGCTATCAATTTGAGAAAAAGGGTGCCGATCATGCATTTCAACCCATTGTAGCTTCAGGCAAATCGGCCTGTATCTTACATTATAAACAAAATAATAATATTGTACTCCAAGGCGATCTGGTACTGGTGGATTTTGGAGCCGAACTAAATGGGTATTCGGCTGATATGACCCGGTGCACAGCAGCCAATGGTGTAATGACCAAACGGCAGTTTGAAGTATACGATCAGGTATTATCCATTTTTGCTGAAGCCAGGAAACTCATTAAACCAGGCATTTCTATTCAGAATTTAAATGACAGCTTAGAAGAAATCTGCTGGCAATCCCTGGCCCAACTGGGCTTAGGAAAAAAAGAAAATGATAAAAAATCAATTTTAAAAAAATACATACCCCATGGAATATCGCATTTTTTGGGTATGGATGTTCATGATTACGGTGATAAGCACACCATCTTGGCGCCTGGTATGGTCATCACCTGTGAGCCGGGAATATATATTTATGAAGAAGGATTAGGGATCCGTTTAGAAAATGATTTGTTGATCACGCAGGGAGGAAATGAAGATTTGATGGATGGAATCGACATGTGATGGAAATAAAATTAGTAATACGAAAATTATTCATACTCCCCTGATTTTTTTACGGCACTACGTTTTGTTAAACAAACCAGTTTTCAGGCTTTACCCATTCCAGATCGCGACCTTACTCTTTTCCCAAAAGGTCTGGGTGAAAATAAATAACTTGATATGGTTGTGGGCTGGTCCATATCATCTAACCCCACTTTGGGGAATTCATTGAATTTTGGAAAGCGAACCGTTTTAAAAAGAATATCCCAAATAGGAAAAAATGCAGCATAATTTTTATTGTGATGATCCTCTTCCACTGAATGATGTATCCTGTGATAATAATTATCGGCTAACACCAGCCTCAGAGGACCTAAACTGATTTTTGAATTCATATGAATAAATTGCCCATATACCGCAAAGAATGAAGACAATATTGCCAGTTTAGGGGTATCTATATGAATCAGTGTTGCCAGGGGTAAAGTAATGAAAGGAATCCGGAATAACTCTTCTAAAACATGATGGTATGATACAATGGTATTGAGATTTTTAATAGAATGATGCGTTTTGTGAAATTCCCAAAAAAAGAAAAAAGTATGTTGCATTCTGTGAAACCAATAATAAAAAAAATCAAATGTAAATAATGCCAATACCACCAACAGAAAATTTAATACGACAGGATACAAGAATGATTCAGCACTCAGAGATGTAAAGGATAAATTAAATATAGGTCCCAGTTTATAATGCTTAAGAATTTCAACGGATAATAAACTTATAAAAAAATTACCTTGAATGGATAGTATCCAAAATACAATGCCGTGCTTATGACTTTGATTTTCTTCATCATTAGGCAGCAATAGCTCTGCTATCAAAAGCGGCAATACTATAAATGTAAAGCTAATAAAGCCGGCCAAATTGTTTTTCAGAAAAAACGGAGTATTTAATTCAGTGAGGGTGCCCATTACAAAAAATTTCATTCTGATACTTAATTCTATAAGGAAGAGCAATACCAGCATACCAAAGAAGAAAAAAATGTAATTATTTTTAGCAAGCGCGTTAATTTTCATGAAAAATAGTATTTCAATTTAATAGAGTAAAGTCGATTTATAGCCACCATTTTAATTGTTTCAAATCTGATAACGGTAAAAAATCTGACTTTTGTATTATACCCTCTTCTGACACTGTATATCCAATCGGCACCTTATTACTCCAACTTAAGTTTGGTACCTGGTTGGATAAAAATTCTCTGTGCTGTTCTGTTATTTTTTTGTTTTTTGGCATGTAAGCTATGTTTTCCCATTCGTTTTCATCTGCATCGTGATCATATAGTTCTTCTAATCCACTGGGCGGATAATAGATGTATCGATATCTTTTGGTACGAATGGAGTATGCATCATATGGCTTTCCATTTATAGAATCTTTTAATTCATAAGTTGAAAGCACGGGCTTGTGTTCATCTCTTTTTACTTTTAATAATGGCACCAGACTTTCTCCTGTGCAGTGGGCAGGTGATTTGATTCCAATGAGTTCGGCTAAGGTAGGAAAGATATCGATGGTACCTACCGGAGTATGAGAGTAAGAACCTCCTTTGGTAACTCCGGGTACTTTAAAAAAAAGAGGTGCTCGTAAAGATCTTTCCCATAGAGTAAATTTTTCCCAGTTTTCTTTTTCACCCATATGCATTCCATGATCAGACCAAACCACAATTATGGTATTGTTTTTATATTTTGAACTTTCAAGCCCATCCAATAGTCTTCCCAGCATAGCATCAGCAAATGAAATATTGGCCATATAAGATTGTATAACTTTCTTGGTCTGGTTATTATCATGTATAAATTTTTCCAGTGGTCGCCGCCCATGATTCCAGGCATCTTTAAGGTCATCCATTTTTATTTCAATATCATGAATGGAATCCAGCGGATAGAGATCAAAATACTTTTGCGGCACTTCCCATGGATCATGTGGTTTCGTCAATCCTACAGCAAGAAAAAATGGTTTTTCATGAAGACGGGATAATTCGTGTTTAGCCCACTCTACAATATGATAATCGGCCATGTATTCATCACCCAGTGGAATGGCACCCCATGAAAAATAATCCGGTTGCGGAATTTTCGTGATGTTTTTTATGATTATACTTTCTTGTGGAGCCCTTACCTGGAATGGCACAGGAATAGGCAGGCTGGGAAAATAGTAATCCCATCCAGTTGCTTCTGACTGATTCCCAATATGTCGCGGAGGTGCCTGGGTATGGTATATTTTTCCTCCTCCTAAAGTAATATAGCCTCTTGTTTTAAAAAATTGTTCTATAGTCTCTACCTTTTTCAGTGCTGGTACTTTTCTCCAATCCGGATGCCTCCAACCTGTAATCCCGGAAACAACAGGATGTACCCCCGTCATGATGGCAGCCCTGGAAGGAGCGCAGGCGGGAGAAGGTACCTGGCAATTGGTAAACGACATCGACATTTTTGCCAATCGATTAAAGTTTGGCGTTTTTATGCCAACTCTTCCTTTCCAGGAATCCGTATTTATCCAATCGTTTAAATCATCAATAGAAATAAACAAAACATTTGGTTTATTGCCTGCATAGTTTGAGAATGCCTTTGAATAGAGTGGAATTACTGACCAGAAGAAGAAAATCCAACAAACGTTTTTCATTTTTAAAAAATTAAAGAGGATAAAGTGCTATTTTTTTTTATTAATGTCAGGCCCTTGAGCTTCTGCATTTTCAGAGTAATCAATTGCTCCTTGTTTTAGTTTATAACCCCATTTATCTATATAGTATTGCCTCGGCATAAAATCGTCATTTGCTTTTTGCAATTCTTTTCTCAAAACTTTTTCCATTTCCATTTGCAATTTTTGATAACCGGGTTTATTGACCAGGTTATTCATTTGAAGTGGGTCTGTACTATGATCAAATAAAAACCAGGGACCATCAATCGTTTTCACGAAAGCATGTTGCCTCGTATATATGCCCCTGTATTCACTGACATTTCCAATGAAAGGACTCACATTCATCACCAGTGCTGCTTTATCTTTCTTTAATTTGGGATTTGCCATTACGTGAGCCATATTTTCGCCATCAATTCCTCTTGGAACAGGCAATCCTGCCAATGACATCAGAGTAGGCAGGACATCGGTAACATTGATGGGAGCATCTACTTCCATTTTTTTGTTGCCAAACCTGGCCGGATAACTTAGCAGGAATGGAACCTTTACTGATTCAGCCCAGGGAACTTGTTTCAGGCGGGGAGATACTCCGTGCGAACCCATCATTTCACCATGATCAGAAGTGAATACAAGTATGGTATTATCACTGATACCAGCCTCTTGAATTGCTTTTCTGAGATCCCCTATACATTTGTCAAGAGCAAGTATATGAGCATAATAGCCTACCGACTCTTTTTTTGCGGCATTTTTCATGCTTTCTGGAACATTTCCACGTAGAATAATATTCTCAATAGGAAATTGATTTTTATACTCTAACGGTGCTGTGGCATGAGGAAAATGCGGTGCTCCCCAGGCCAGCAC
>CAYNIG010000130.1:0-12755 GCA_964396995.1 uncultured Saprospiraceae bacterium
AATTCTCAAATTTTGACAATCAATAAATTAGGACATTCCCAGCAGACCCTATTTATAGGAACCGGGCGGAAATTCTATGCCGAGGCTACCATTAATTTTGGAAAAGATAATTCAAATACAGATCCCACATTTTCTTTTGATGCCACATGTATATTGCCTTTATGCATCAGCATGATTTGTTTCGAAAGACTAAGTCCAATACCAGATCCATTTGATTTGGTACTGTAAAAGGGAACAAATATTTTATCCAATACCTCCCTGGAAATGCCTTTTCCATTATCGGTTACTTTAATCATCATTCGGTGATTTTCTTCCATGGCTGACAATTCCACTGTGCCATTCTCTTTACCAATTACTGCATCCTTGGCATTTAAAAGTAAGTTGATTACTACCTGCTCTACCAGGTTTGGGTCTGCGGAAATTGTGAGATTCGGTTCTTTAATGATGATATCCAGTTCTATTCCCAATTGTTCAAAGGAAGGATTCATCAGGTTAAACATATTTGCGAAAAGTTCTTTGATGGGAATAGACTTTATCTGGGGTTGGCTTACTTTATTGAGGTTTCTGTAAGTCTGTGCAAATTTTAACAGGCCTTCACTTCTTTTTTTGATGGTTTCCATTCCCAGTGCAATATCCTCTTTATCACTTTCTGCTGACTGCATCCTGGATTTGAGTGTATCGGCTAACGAGGCTATGGGTGCCACACTGTTCATGATTTCATGGGTCATTACACTTAATAGTTTTTGCCATGCATTGGCTTCAGTTTCATCTATGGCTTCATTTATATTTTGAATGGCCACCATTTTATATCTTTTATTATCCAGATTAAAAGAAGTTGTATTCAGTAATACTTTCAATTCTTTGAGTCCTTCACTCAGCTTGACCACTTCCTGATCACCCGATTTGATGTTAATAATTTTATTATATAATACCTCATTTCGTTTTTCCAATGAGTGAATAGTCTTGAGATAAGGTATCTGTAATAGATTTTTCAGGGTCTCATTGAGCCAAATTACATTACCATTTTCTTCGTCGTAGGATATAATGCCGGAATTGATGATTTCCAATACTTTTTGCAAATATTGATAATGGGTTTCTTTCTCTATTGAAATGTCCTTGATGGTACTATTTATTTCATTAAATCCCTTTCTGAGCGTTTTCAGTTCAGTGGGAGCCTCTCCTACATTAAAATGCCTTGAAAAATCACGGTAGTGTACGCTTTCCACATACGTAGATATTTCGTCATAAGCTTTTTTATTGAATAAATAAAAATCGTATGTCTGGTAGACTAAAATTATAAATGGAATAATGGCATATAATTCCTGTCCTTTAAGCAAAAGCCAAACCAGGGCAAAGGTGGTTGCCAACAAATAAAGTACCCGGAATACAATTCTTACCTCAAATCGTTTAAGCATTTTTGTCCTGAATCTTGGTATTGGACTTTAAATATCGTATTTATTCAGCCTTCTGTACAATGCAGTTCTGGTGATACCCAATTCTTTGGCAGCTTTGGTGATATTGCCATGATGTTTTTCTAAAACCCGGATCACCGCATTTTTTTCTACTGTGCTGAGCTTGGTTTCATTATCAATTTCATCCGGAATATGGGATTCAATATTTGAAAACACGATTTCAGAAGCCGTCAACTCATCTTTATCGCACAGGATTACCGCTCTTTCTATGGTATACTGGAGCTCTCTTACATTGCCCGGAAAATTATAGGACAATAATTTATTGATGGCAGACGGACCCAACTTGAGATCAGGCTTAAAATATTTGGTTGCATAGGTCTTTATAAAATGATTGGCCAACAACTCAATGTCCCTGCCCCTTTCTCGGAGTGGGGGTAACCTTAAATCCACCGTATTGATTCTGTATAATAAATCTTTCCTGAAACGGTGTTCATTGGCTAGCTCTGTAAGGGGTAAATTGGTGGCACAAATCAACCGGATATCTATCTGACTCGGTATATTGGAACCTATACGGGTAATGTGCCTGTTTTGAATCACCGTAAGTAACTTTGCCTGTTGTGTGAGACCAATATTGCCAATTTCATCAAGGAAAAGAGTACCTCCCTGAGCTGCTTCTATTCGGCCCATTCGATCTTCTTTTGCATCGGTAAATGAGCCTTTTTTATGTCCGAATAATTCACTTTCAAATAACGATTCGGTGATGGCGCCCAGGTCTACTTTTACAAAAGGCTTCTCATTCCTGCTGGAGTGAAAATGGATCATATTGGCTAGTACATCTTTCCCGGAACCATTTTCACCCAGTATCAAAATATTGGCATCGGTTGGAGCCACTTTTTGCACTTTTACCATCAGGTCTTTCATAACTTCTGAATCACCTAACAGCGATAGTTCCGATGAAATAACCGTGGAATGGATGTTTTTTTTCTTTTTTTGAAAAGCGTCGGTCACGCTTTGAATCAGTTTGTCGTTCTGCCAGGGCTTTAATATAAAGTCTTCTGCACCTTCTTTTAAGGAACGGACAGCCAGATCTATGTCGCCGTAAGCAGTGATCAATATCACCTGGGTCTCCGGTTTTAACTTTTTTATCTCCTTGAGCCAATATAGTCCTTCGTTTCCTGATTGGATACCACTTTTAAAATTCATATCCAATAGTATTACATCAAAATCTTTTTGTTTTAGGAGGGATTTAATCTCATCAGGATACCGGCTGAATTCAATGGATTTCACCAGTGGCCTTAATAATAGTCTGACGGCAGTCAATACATCCTGATCATCATCGACTATGAGAATCGAACTTTCCCTGAGTTGCATATATTTTCCAAAAGTCGGTAAAATCTGGCTAGAAACCATGAGGTGAGTAATAACTTCTTGTTAAAGACTGGTCCTGAGAATAAGGGTTGCATTGATTTAATTTCGCCAGCTAGTCATCATTCGCCTCCAGGATTGAGATAGAATACTTGTTCATGTGCACATTCTTTGAGGCAATTCCTTTTTAAATAAAAATATGAACATATTTTCATATAATCCTGTATATTTGCACTATGGAAAAGGTAAAAACGGTAATGACCCCGACCAGCCTGGCTAAAATAGCTGAAGTGGTAAAGACGATAGGACATCCTCAAAGGATAGAAATCATAGAGGTACTGCGGACTTTTCCTTCACTCACTGTGCATGAAATCCAAGATAAGATGAGAACTAAGATAGAGCAATCTCTACTGTCCCATCATCTTATTAAAATGAAAGACAAGGGAATATTAATCTCGAATAAAGAAGGTGCCAGTGTTTATTATTCTCTGAGAGTAAGAGAAATACTGAGATTATTAGAATGCCTTGAAAATTGCAGTTGTCATTTTGACTGATATGGAGATCATAGGTTATGTAGCGGCTTTGCTGGTGGGAGTATCCATGGGCCTCATTGGAGGAGGTGGTTCTATACTCACCCTACCTATCCTGGTATATTTATTTGGCATAGAACCTCTGATTGCCACTTCGTATTCATTATTTGTCGTCGGGATCACTTCCTTTTCCGGCGTCATTCTTAAAATAAAGGAAAAACAAGTTGACTTCAAAATGGCTCTGTTATTTGGAATACCGGACTTAATAGGTGTAGTAATCATGCGCACTTACCTATTTCCGCCCATTCCGGGTAATTTATTTATTATACACAACCATATGGTTACAAAAGGGGAATTGGTACTAATCCTGGTCTCCATTTTAATGCTAATTTCCTCATTTTTATTACTTAAGAGATCGGTCAAAATTGATTCACCGACGAGTAAAAAGGAGCAGCGTCCAGTTCTAATTCTGCTTCTTATTGGATTTCTCACCGGTTTGTTAACCGGAATGGTGGGAGTGGGAGGAGGTTTTATTATAATACCCGTACTGGTGTTGTGGGCACGACTGCCAATGAAATTTGCAATAGGCACCTCATTGGCCATCATTGCGGCTAAATCCATCATGGGATTTATTGCAGACAAAGTCAATTTTAATTTGGAACACGGTCTTATACTTTGGATCAGTGCGCTCTCATTGATCGGATTGTTTTTTGGAAATACGATTAGTAAACGAATAAGTGCATTCAAGCTGCAAAAAGGGTTTGGGTGGCTGGTAATCATGGTAGGAGCATATATGTTTTTCAATACACTTTATATAATACTAATAAAAAATTAAGAATTATGAATATCGAACAGATTTATACAGGTTGCCTGGCACAGGGGGCATATTATATTACCTCCAACGGTGAGGCAGCAATCATAGACCCATTGAGGGAAATCAAGCCGTATCTGCAAAGGTTAAAAAAAGATAATGTACAGTTGAAGTATATATTTGAGACTCATTTCCATGCTGATTTTGTTTCAGGTCATATTGATCTAAGCAAAGCTACCGGAGCTCCTATCTATTATGGACCTGGTGCAGAGTGTGGTTTCGATTGTAAATCTGCAGCTGATGGCCAGGAGTTTAAGTTGGGTGATACCACCATCATAGCTCTTCATACTCCGGGACATACCATGGAAAGCACAGTTTATTTATTAAGGGATAATACAGGTAAAGATCACTGTATTTTTTCCGGTGATACTTTGTTTTTAGGTGATGTAGGACGGCCTGATCTCGCTCAAAAAGCAGCAAATATGACGCAGGAAGAATTAGCAGGACTATTATATGATAGCCTGATGAATAAAATCATGCCTCTTGCAGACGATGTAATTGTGTATCCGGCTCATGGGGCTGGATCTGCCTGTGGAAAAAATATGATGAAAGAAACGGTAGATACCCTCGGCCATCAAAAAAAGATAAATTATGCTCTGAATCAACCGGACAAAGAATCTTTTATCAAGGCGGTATTAAAAGATTTATTACCCCCACCAGCCTATTTTGGTGGTAATGTTGCTATGAACAAATATGGATATAAATCCTTTGACAAGGTATTGTCAGGGGGGTTATCAAAAATTACGGCAGACGAGCTGGAATCGGTAGTAGAAAATACGGGTGCATTAGTACTGGATACCCGTAACAATGCTGATTTTGCCACTGGATTTATCCCTCAATCTATTAATATTGGCCTGAGAGGAGATTTTGCACCATGGGTCGGAGCTTTGATAGAAGATGTGAAACAACCACTGATTTTGGTAACGTATGCAGGTGAAGAGACAGAATCCATAACCAGGCTTAGTCGCGTAGGATTTGATAATGTTATTGGTTATCTTGAAGGGGGTATAGAAGCATGGAGAAAAGCCGGTAAAGAATTGGATACGATTGATCGTATTACCGCAAAAAAATTTACTGATAATTTTAAACCATTATCCAATGCTTTAATCGATATCCGTAAAGAATCTGAATTCGAGACCGGGCATATACATGAAGCAATAAACAAACCTTTAGCCTATATAAACGAATGGATAAATGAACTTGATCCAAACGAGCACTTCTATATCCATTGTGCCGGCGGATACAGATCTATGATTGCCTCGTCTATCTTAAAAGCAAGAGGGTATCACAATTTTTCTGAAATAAATGGTGGGTATTCAGCCATCATAGAGGAAGCCCAAAAAGAAGTGATTTAATACATGTTAATTTACCAGATTTTTTTAAATAGTCAATGATTACCATACACATTACTGACCGGATGGGCGTCAGACACAGTATAGAAGCTCCTACTGATATGAGCCTGAGCATGATGGAGCTGGCGAAGGCCAGTGAGCTGCCGGTAGAAGGTACTTGCGGTGGTATGGCATTATGTGCATCCTGCCACATGTATATAACCAGTGATCACGACTTACCCGTTCCGGGTGACGATGAAATAAATATGCTGGATCAGGCTTTTTTTGTAGAACATAACAGCCGACTGGGTTGTCAGATAAAATTGACTGATAAGCTGGATGGTTTGGAAGTTACTTTGGCGCCGGTGGCTACCTAAGCTACCAATTCAAGTTTGTAAACTAATTTTTAAGAATCAGGATAGTACAATCTATACTATCTCTTTTTCGCATCTACTTTTCGTTTATGGTTGCGATTAATTTTTATTGCTCATTTCACTTCCATTTGATCAAAAGGCAAAATTCCTTGTTCTGCTTTGGTCTCATTTTTTTAGCCATTTGAACGGCTTACCCAATTTAGTCTATCCCGGATCTCAATTATTAATCCAGAGAAATCAGTCCCTGACCTTTTCTATTATCACTGAAGATTTTGATTTAGTCTAAACAACTGTTTTGAATTTTGATTTAGTTTATTACCTTTAATTATGGCCATATTAAATTTACCAATTTGGATGAAAAAGAATATTTCATTATTACTGTTAGTTATTACATTATCCTGGGGCTTCACTTTTAGCCAAACGAGTACCGCCTTTTTATCGTCTGCACCAAAACAGGTGATAAGTCCTGTTTCTAAGCCTGAGCTTGCCGGGTTTAATACAGAACGATTAAAAAGGATAGACGATAACATAAATCAATGGATGTCGGATGGCCGGCTTAATGGCGCAGTGGCGCTGATAGTGCACAATGGAAAAATAGTGTATAATAAAGCTTTTGGTTACGATGATTTAGCTAAAACAAAACCTTTGCGAACAGATGATATATATCGGATCGCATCTCAATCAAAAGCGATAACCAGTGCCGCTGTAATGATGCTTTATGAAGAAGGAAAGTTTTTATTGGATGATCCGGTTTCACGGTATATTCCGGAATTTTCAAAACAACAGGTACTGGATAAATTTGACCCTGCTGACAGCAGCTATACTACTGTACCTGCTAAATCAGATATCACCATCCGGCAATTATTAACTCATACTGCCGGGATTGGATACCCTGAGATCGGTACTAAGGAAGCTAAAGCCATATTTGGTAAGGCAAAATTGATTGCCGGACTAGGTGCTGCGGAAGGAAGAATATTGGCAGATGATGTAAAGACTATTGCTAAACTACCACTGTTTCATCAGCCGGGTGAAAAATACTTATATGGTTGGAATATAGATGTACTCGGGTACTTGGTTGAAATCTTTTCAGGTATGAGTCTGGATCAGTTCTTTAAGAAAAGAATATTCGAACCGCTTGGAATGAAAGACACCTATTTTTATTTACCTGAGGCTAAGCATAATAAGCTGGTAAATCTATTTATAGAAAAAGATAAAAAACTGGTCAATTCACTCGAAGAAAATCCACTATTGGCTAATTACCCAAAGTATAAGGGTACCTATTTTTCAGGTGGCGCTGGCTTATCATCTACAGCAATGGATTATGCCATATTTTTACAGATGATGTTAAATGGCGGAATATACAACGGCAAAAGACTGTTGTCCAGAAATACGGTGCGTATGATGACCATGAATCAGATAGGCGATATCCGAGGCACCAATGGATTTGGGCTGGGCTTTGGAATCATTTCCGAAAAGGGAAGTACAATATTACCTACTCCTGCTGGAGTATTTGAATGGGGTGGTGCTTTCAGTACTACTTATTGGGCTGATCCAAAGGAAAATATTATTGGAATTTTTTACCGGCAATTGTGGGGGTCGACATTGGGGAATGTCGCAGATAAATTTAAAGTCCTGGTATATCAGGCGATGGAATGAGGATGAATTAAGAAACCCCATAGGTGGGTCCCTTATTCTTTTACCCACTTAATAATTTGGTTAATCCCGTCTTGCTGCAATATTCTTATAAAATATATTCCGCTTGGTAAGGCGGTTGTGTTTATATCCATCGGACCGCTGTTAATATCATTTATCCGATGAATGACCCGCCCACGAATATCCGCCATTTGAATATTTTGTATTTTACTATTTAAGGGCATTTTAATTCGTACTCTATTTTTACCGGGATTTGGATATATAGATAGAATATTGACTTTTTTGGTCAATGCAGCCGAGTTAACTGCTAACTGGTTTTCATCCGCTCCGATATCCCAGTAGCCATCTAGTCCTCTTCTATTTCCTTCATAATCAAATCCGGTAGTAGAAAGTGAGATGCCTTTATTCAGTGCACAATTATCAGAAGAGTTCAATTTTAAAATGGATTGACTTTCAAAGGTTGGTTCACACCTGTATGAATGAAGATCATATCCCAGGTTTTTCCAAACTGTGAAATTTTTATTTCCATTCCATCTGAAAAGTTCTTTACCTCCAAATGTATTGTAATCTGATGAAAAGCTTCCCGGTATTGCATTATTTTTCCATTGATTGCTATTGAGCGTAATATACCCATCCCGGATCTGCGTAAAAATAGTATTTCTTATTTCCACTCTATTGAGTTGATATGGCAGGAGAATACCATCTTTTGAATGCCGGTCTTCCATACGCAGTCCAAATCTAAATCCCCGTATGGTATTATTATGTATTTTAATATTGCTTACAAATGAATGGGTATGGGCAGCGGTCATTTCGATACCTGCTCCCTGATTGTGGTTTGTACCGCTTAGATAATTGATTATATTATTTCTTATGATGATATCCCTTACTTCTACCAGTTCAAAAGGTGGGTCAGTAGCCGGAGTGGATATATCGGATATTACTAAAGGTGCATTATTTCGGTTACAGACTCTATCTGTGCGTTCGATGATATTGTTTTCGATGATGTGTCCTATATTATCTCTTGTGGCAAAATCCTCATTCGTGCCTATATCAATACAATTTACACAGTCGAGAAAATAATTATTGCTTATGGTACAGTATTGAGCATTATTGGACAAATTGACTGCACTGCTGGCGATGCAGGTGCCTCCATCATCCCAACCACCATTACCATCTGCTATGAATGTATTTCCTGTGATGGTCATGTTTTCTAAATGCGCACCCCAGGCTTTTATTCCTGCTGTTTCTATTTCAACGTAGTTGTCTTTAAAAACAATGCCTGTACCATCAACATACCTCATGATATATCCGCCAATATTTTTAAAGTGGTTATTTTCTACACGCAGTCGGGAAGCATTTTGAGGTTTTATGCATATATAAGATTCTTTTGCCGGACAATTCACCCCCAGATTTTCAAAGCTGCAGTGATGAATCCACCAATCTTCGCATCCTCCGGTACCACTGCAGGGCAATTCAATAAAATGCATATTACCGCCCGCGTTGCAGCCTCCATCAGGAAAATAGTTTATCATTTGAACATAACTGATTTCGATATTATCGGGTTTGGAAGGAAACTGTGCTTTAATTGCAATATTTAAATTGTTCTGACCATCCATGATAAAAACATCGTCGGTGAGATCATCATTATTATTTTTATCCCAAATGGTTATTTTATTTCTATTGGTAGAAGATGGTCCGCTGACATTTATTATTACTTCTTCATGGAAAATGCCTTCACAGGCGCATGTATTCTGTTGATCCGGAGACCATTGATTTATGCATTTCTGTAATGTAGCGAAAGGTGATGTTATAGTTCCATTGTTGGTGTCGGATCCAAGTTGAGCAGATACATAATAAACTATTTGGCTGTGAATGATAAAACAGGATAGCATATTAAAGATTAATGAAGCGATTTTCATTTTTGGATTTTTTAGTGGAAATTAAGAGGTAGGGCAATTGGTTTTTTAAGGATATGTTTTATAATTCTTCAGTATACTGGAATTGCGCGGTAGGTCTTTTTGTTCAAATCTAGGGGCTATTCCAAAAGACATTTTATATTGCTTACTAAATGAATAGATATCCGGATACCCACACAATTCTGCAATCTGTTTTATCTGATATCCCAGACACAATAGGTGTTTGGCGTAGGCCATCCTTTTTGAAATAAAGTATCGATGGGGTGTCGTATTATACGCTTCTTTAAAACACCTTACCAGTGCATACTTTGACATGTATGCTTTTAATGCCAATTCTCTCAATACAAATGGTTTAGTATAAGCTTCGTCTATATACTCCTTTACTACCGTGAGGCGCTCTAACAGATATTGGCTAGTGCTCAATTTTTTTCTATTGATAGGCCTCGGTTCTATAGGCCAGACTATAGTATACTCCATATTAATTCGTAATTCAAACGTTTCATCATAGTTTAATCCACATGAGATGTATATATATATGATGAGGCGAATTAGAATTTATTTGAAGTGAGTGATTTGATATTTTAATTTAGGCTTTTGTAGCTGATTAGGCCATAGTCGGGATTATCAATTATTGCTTATTTTATCAGTAAGGCTTACTATTTTCCTTTTTACTATAATTTTGAAATTTCTTTACAGCCTACTATCTATATTTGATGAAATTCATGTTATCCGTTTTGTTTTTATTTTCATTCCAGTGCCAGATACCGGATGCCGAACTATTAGATCATGATTTTTACGGCATCTATAAAATGGACGATGGGAAGAATGTAGTTATTACTGCGATGAGTGGAAACCCGGTTGCAATTTTTCCGCAAGATGAAAGCATTTTTGGTCTGCAAAGCCTGGATAATAGATTTACATATAAAGTAGGTACTTCATTGGGATTATTTAATGATGCTAATAAAATCATTCGTTTTTCCAGAAATGCAAAATCGCTGGAATATTCAATAAATGGAATTACTCAGCAAGGGACAAAAATAGATATCAAAGAAAAAGAACTTATTATTAAAAATGGCATATACAATTTAAAAGGAAGCCTGCTCACACCATCTGGCAATGGACCCTTTAAATGTATAATACTTACTCATGGATCCGGACCAGAGCTTAGAGATGAAAACAGAGGCTTAGCTTATAATTTTATAAGTAAGAACATAGCTGCTTTTATTTATGACAAGAGAGGCAGTACTAATCCTGAAAGCAATGATTGGAATGTGGCTTTTGAAGAAAATGCTAATGACGCATTGGCCGCAGCTACTTTAGTATCCATGCAAAAAACGATAGATCCGGATAATATTGGAATATATGGGCATAGCCAAGGAGGTTGGGTGGCTCCATTAGCAGCTAGCAAATCAGGAATATTTAAATTTTTAGTCATCAGTGCTGGTAATGTTGTAAATCCAGTGGAACAACATCTTTGGTATGGGACCAATCTAAATCGATATGTAGGAGTAACCGAAGCCGATATACAGGCAATATATGATTATAGAGTAATTAAATATGAAGCGGCCATTACAGGTAATACCTCTAAATATGATAGCGCTACTACTATAGCCAAAACCAAACCTTGGTTTTTCCGTACCGGTGATGGTTTGCCGGGAGGTACTTTTTGGAAAGAAAATGGATACTACAATACAGCACCTGCATTATCTAAACTTCAAATACCTACTTTGATAATATCCGGTGCAGAAGATAAATACTCAGATACGGAGAGAAATAATAAATTATTTGCTGAAATTTTTCAAACATCAGGAAATAATAAGGTCACTATAAAAACATTCCCTAATACCAATCATGCATTCTTGATTACTACTACCGGATATCCTGACGAAAAAGAAATACATAATTTATACAAATTCGCTCCTGGATATCTGAATTATTTAAGCGATTGGGTAAAACAACAATAAAGTAAAAATATGCTCAAATTGTCCATTTATAATCCTGCACCATAAACATGAAACTTAAATTGTCATTATTTTTTACTCTTATTTGTATCATTGAATGGCTTAGGTCTATCATTACTCTTAAAGTAGATAGTAAAGCTGACTCCTTATTGACCAATTACTTTAAAAACCTGCTTAGTAAATAAGATTTAGTTAATCAATTTAATAAAACATCAAAGCTATGAAATTATCTTTAATTTTCATATCTGTTTTTTTACTACAAGTAGCCTGTAAAGGGCCTCAAAAAATGAATTATCATGACAGATATGTCAATGGCAATACGCTTATATCTACAATTAATCCTAAAATTATGATTGAAGCGAACCAAGAATTTAGATATATAGGTTATTTTGATTTTGAAATAAAGGCAAATTCAGATGAGTATCCCGCAGAATATCTTGGAAAAAAGGTTGCAGATAGTTATAGATTTGTATTTGCCAATGCAGATAAAAATATTAAAATACGAAAACTTTTTATTGTGCAGTTTGAAGGTTTTTTACCTAAGAATAATTTTAAATACAATTACAATTTTGATGCGGCTGAGAATATTGGCAATATCAAATACAGGCATAATACCTGGTTTTATGATAATGAAAAGAATGTGAAAGAGAATCCAGGTATCGAAGGAGCCAAGACATTGAAATTTTTATACTCAAAAGGGTATATTTTGGAACCAGATTTTATGATGTCCCGTTATGTAGGTCTAGCGAGTGAAGATTGAAAGAACGAAATAATCATATTTTATATTGAAATGCTAAAGAATTCGACGGGATATTCGCTTTATCAGTATGAAAATTATATAAACAAAGATAAATCTGACTCAATTCGAAAAGATTTTATATCTCGGTCAAAAAATAGTTTTATTATATAAACCGATTAGATTTATATGGATATGGATAACATTGATAATACATGCCTCTTTAAAATTTAAATAAATGAAATTATTTACGATTCATTTCTTTATTTTATTTACAATCACTGTAAATGGTCAATATAAATTTCCTGGGAAAGAATGGAGAGAATATACTTCTCCGAAAGAATGCGGTTTCGATATCGATAAATTGGAGCGTGCCAAAAAACAATTTGACAGCCTTGGTGCTGCAGCTGCGCTTATTATTTATAAAGGAAACATTCTGGCTTCATGGGGCGAAACAGACAGAAGGTTTCCGGTAGCCTCAGTTAGAAAAAGTTTTTTAAATGCTTTGATAGGCATAGCTGTAAATAATAAACAAATAGATTTAAATTCCACTTTGTCCGAATTGGGAATAGATGATATTATTTCATTGACTCAAGAAGAAAAGAA
>CAYNIG010000131.1:0-12742 GCA_964396995.1 uncultured Saprospiraceae bacterium
ACAACGAAATTCAATATGTCGAAGGCTTAAAAGACTATGTTATCATAAAGACCGATACCGGAAGAGTAATCACTTTGCAGACTATGAAAAGTCTCGAAGAAAAATTACCAACTCCTCCCTTTATGCGGATCCATCGATCCTATATAGTAAACCTCGATAAAATAAATGCAGTGGTAGGCAATATGGTAGAGGTTATGGAAAAAGGCCAACCCAAATCACTACCTGTAGGTAAAAACTATAGGGATGAACTGGAAAGAGTGGTTGAAAAGAATAGATTATGATAAAAGTCTATTCATGCTCATTTTTAATACAGTTTATGTTCATGCTATAAACTTCAGTGAAATATGAGCCGCTCTGGAAAAAAATCTTAACCGGGCAAAAAACAACCATGTAACTCTTATTTTAAAGATAGTGTCCGGAAAACTTACCGTAACTATTTAGTAAGCAGAAAATAGAAAAGGAATGGAATCCAAACTAAACTATATTTTACTGTAGTTTATTCCATCGATCATCATAGTACTTACCTTCCCTTCTGTATCCAAACTAAAATTAATCCAACCGGAATCAAACCATTCATAATTGTATTTGGCTTTGAATGTGTCGTAATGCCAGTGATTCAGCACTGCATTGATTTTGTTTGGCAGCACCAGTTTCAAAGTAGTACCGTCATATATAAGTTCGGCCCGCCCGTATATTTCATTTGAGTAAGTGCCGGTATATTGATATAAAGGCAAATTGGGTTTGGTATTCAACGTACGTTTTGCCTCCTGATCTTTTACAGCTTTCCTTGCTGTTTCACGCCTTGTTTTGTATAAAGTAAATAATTCCGAACTCCAGTCCCTGCTATTATCATTAAAACTCCACAGATCAATAGATTTCCACAGGATTGCGTGACGAAGCTCTGAGTGATCCAGGTTGGCGAATAAATAGATAGAAAATTTTTCTTCCGGAATAAAACCATGTATGGCAATGGAACCATCCAATGATCCGGTGTGATATTGAATCATTTTACCCCGGTAGTCTTGTTGAAACCAGCCCAAACCATAGGTCATCCAATGAGGCTTGGTTTTTACCTGGGTTGGATAAAATTCGTCTTCCGTGACAAAAGATTGTGGTTTCAAAATTTCAGTATAGGCGCTGGCACTGATTAATCGTTTCCCATTCACTTTCCCGCTATCTTGCCAAAATTTTAGCCATTGTATTATATCTTCGGCCGTAGACACCACTGATCCCGCCGGATCATACCCACCATAGTTAAATGTTTCGATCGATTTTACCAATGTATCTCCGTACCACCAATGAGGAGTAATTTTACTGGACTCATTTTTAGCATCATCAAATAAAGCATAGGTATGCTTCATATTCAGTGGCTGAAATAGTCTTTCATTTATAAATTGATGCCAGGTCTTTCCGGAAATTTTTTCAATCACCTCACCAGCCACCACATACATCAAATTTTGATATATAAACGAAGACCGCATAGAGTAAGCTGGTTTCATAAATCTCATTCTCCTGACTATTTCTTTTGAAGAATAACCGTATACCCACAGCCCATCACCATTGCCCAATCCGGCATTATGAGTAAACAAATCCCTTATGGTAATTTCATCTGTAACATAGGCATCATATAATCTGAATTCCGGCAGTATATGTTTTAATTTATCATTCCACTTTACTTTACCCTCATCTACCAGCATAGCCATGCAGGTAGCGGTCATTGCTTTAGTAGTAGAGGCACAAAAGGAAACCGTATTAGTAGTAAAAGGAGCTTTCGTATTAATATTCGCATAGCCATATCCTTTTTTAAAGACTACCTGTCCATCCTTTACCACAGCTACCGATAAACCAGTAGTTTTCCAAAGCGAAATACCCGATTGAATAAACTGGTCTAATGCAGAAATTTTATCAAGGGAAGTGGTGTTCTGAGCAAAAAGTTTTCCTATTAATAAAAAAACAAAAAAAGTATATTTCATGATTTGTATTAAGCTTTAAAATGAGGTTGAGATTGATCTTTAAAAAAGAAATAAAAAAATAAAATTACAAATGCCGATATCATTAAAGGCACTAACCATATGGCTTTCCAATCAAAAGTAATTAAACCGTTTGCAGTGGCCAGTGTATATTTATTTGATACCAATCCCTGGATATATGAGCCGGTAAACATGCCCAGTCCATAGGTCGCTAATGTAATCAATCCCTGGGCAGCGCTTTGAATTTTAGGACCAGCTTTGTGATCCGTGTAGATCTGGCCTGTTACGAAGAAAAAATCAAAACAAACCCCATGTAAAATAATTCCAATATAAAACAACCACATCTGAGGGCCATCGTATCCCAATCGAAAGGCAGTATATCTCAAAAGCCATGCTGCCATCCCGGCTACTATCATCCATTTTACTCCCAGCCTTCTGAAAAACCAGGGCATAGCCAGCATAAATAAAATCTCCGATACCTGGCCAAAGGTCATTTTAAGAGTTGGGTTGGTCATCGACATTTGGGTGAAATAATTATTGGTAAGATTATAATAAAAGGACAACGGAATGCAAATCAATAATGAAGCAATAAAAAATACTACAAAATGACGATCCTTAAACAATAAAAACGCATCGAATCCAATGATGTCTTTCCAGCTCGTGCCTTTTCCTTTGGACAGAGGTGGTGTATCAGGTAAAGAAAAGGAGTATACTCCCAGAGCAACTGAAGCTGCTGAACCGATTAAAAACATCTTAGAATTAGTATCTGCACCTAAAAAGGTCAATGCCCAACCAGCTGCTATCCAACCAATTGTCCCCAACACTCTAATCGATGGAAATTCTGATGCAGGATTATTCATTTGCCTGAAGCTAATAGAATTTACCAGTGCCAGCGTAGGCATATACATTAGATTATAAAATAGAATCAGCCAATAGAAGCCATCAAAATCAGCAGACTTACCGCACAGATATAACAATACACCGCCAAACAGGTGCAACACTCCCAGCAATTTTTGAGCCGAAAAATACCTATCCGCAAACATTCCTACGAAGAATGGAGCAATAATAGCACCGATCGCATTAGTTGCATAGGCAGCTCCAATCTGCAAGCCTGATGCATTTAATACCGTGGGCAGGTAATTACCCATCGTCACAAACCAACATCCCCAAATAAAAAATTCGAGGAACATCATCAAAGAAAGCTGCAAGCGTATATTTTTATTCATAAAGTGAATATAGAAAAAATGTCATAGAATCATCATTTTCACAATTCTAGATTGCAAGTTGAATTCATTTTAAAAATGAAAAGAGGTACTTACTTTAGTACCTCCGGCAAAAATCGTGACGGTTTAAGCTTTTCTTAAACCTTTCCTCAGAATTGATTTGATACATTTGCCCGGTCTATAAATGTTTTTATGAAAATCAAAATCTTTACTCTCTGTTTTGTATTTCTTTCCAATGCCGCTTTTTCGCAGGCTCCAAAAAAAGTCACTTCAGCTGACATCCATCAAAGCATTAAAAAGCTTAATGTACTGGCCAATGTATTTTATGTAGCTGCCCATCCGGATGACGAAAATACAAGGCTAATTTCTCTTTTAGCCAACCAATACAAAGCTAATGTGTATTATTTATCTATGACTCGCGGCGATGGGGGACAAAATCTAATAGGGTCAGAAGTGGAAGACTTGCTGGGCGTAATCAGAACCAATGAACTGTTGCAAGCGCGCAGAGTCGATGGAGGAAAACAGCTATTTACCCGTGCTAATGACTTTGGATATTCAAAAAAACCTTCCGAAACCATGCGCATCTGGAACAGAGATGCCGTGCTAAGTGATATTGTATGGCATGTGCGAAACCATAAGCCAGATATCATCATCAATAGATTTAACGCCGATACAGTCCGTGAAAATCATGGGCACCATACCTCCTCGGCCATTCTTTCGTTGGAAGCATTCGACATTTCCAATAATAAATTCAGCTACCCCGAACAATTAAAATATACTGAACCATGGCAAGCCAGAAGAATTTATTTTAACACCTTTTGGTGGTTTTATGGTTCCGAAGATGCATTCAATAAACTGGATAAATCAAAAATGGTGACTGTCGATGCCGGGGTTTATTATCCATGGTTGGGTAAGTCCAATGGAGAAATAGCTGCTGAAAGCCGGAGCATGCATCGATGCCAAGGAATGGGTTCTTCCCTGAGCAGGGGCTCCTCTAATGATTATCTGGAAATAATAAAAGGAGATATTCCTAAGGTTTTGGACAATCCTTTTGCCGGCATTGATATCACCTGGAACAGAGTAAAAGGGGGAGCTTTCCTGACACCTATAATAAATGAAATTGATAGAAATTTTAAATATGATAATCCGGCAGCATCCATAGCTAAGCTTAACAAGGTGTATCAACTGATTCAGTCATTACCAGATCCCTTTTGGAAGAAAATCAAATCTGAAGAAATCTTACAAATCATCCAGGATTGTACCGGATTATTCATAGAGGTTACCAGTAATATTCATGCTGTGGCGCCGGGCGAAAAAACCAATTTTACCGCGGAGTTAATCAATCGCAGCAATGCCAATATAAAATTAAAATCTATAAAATTTACACCTGTCCGGGATGCTGATACTTCTGGAATCATTTCTTTAGCACCCAATAAGGGATTTTCGTATAAAAGGTCAGTATCCATTCCAATGGAAGCAGGCAATACGGGACATTATTGGCTGACGGAACAAGGCGAAGAAGGTATGTATAAAGTGAACGATCAAAAACTGCGAGGCTTACCATTAACACCTGCCTCTTCGAAAGCCCTCTTTACTTTAAATATAGAAGGATCAGAATACACTATCGAAAAAGAAGTGGTATACAAATGGGTTGATCCTGCCAAAGGAGAATTGTACCGGCCATTTGAAATTACGGTACCTGCATTTGTAAACCTCGATAATAAAACATATGCTTTTGCAGACAATGATCCTAAGAAGATCAATGTAATGGTTCGATCTGCCTCTGACCTGCTGGATGCCGATTTGAGCCTGGATATACCGGCAGGTTGGAGATCTGAGCCTGCAACCATTCCCGTGAAACTGAAAGGTAAGGGCAATGAAAATTCGTATTCATTTTTGGTATATCCACCCAATCAAATCACAGAGGGCACAGTAAGGGCGAAAATAAAGGTGGGTGATAATTCCTATGATAAAGAATTAGTGATTATTAACTACGATCACATTCCTTATCAGATGGTTCAAAAACCGTGTTTTGCCAAGCTGCTGAGACTGGATTTACAAAAAGGACCGGATAAAATTGCTTACATCAATGGTGCCGGTGACGAAATTGCCCAATGCCTTAGCCAGGTGGGGTATAATGTATCCATCCTTTCAGAAAATGAATTGACATTAGAAAATATGGTAAAATACGACGCGATTGTGGTCGGTATCAGAGCATACAATACGGTAGAAAAATTAAAGAATGCCCAGCCAAACCTGATGAAATACGTACAACAAGGTGGCAACCTGGTAGTACAATACAATACTAATTTCAGGATGGTTACCTTAGATTTAGCTCCATATAAACTCACTATTGGAAGGGAAAGAGTCTCCCAGGAAGAAGCGGAAATGAAATTATTAACCCCCGATCATCCGGTATTAAATAGTCCGAATAAAATTACCAAAGCAGATTTTAATAATTGGGTACAGGAAAGAGGCCTTTATTATCCCTCTGATTGGGATAAAGATAATTTCAAAGCAATTTTATCATCAAATGATCGCAACGAACCTGCGCGCGACGGAGGATTATTGGTAGCCAAATATGGAGATGGTAATTATGTGTACACCAGCCTTGCTTTTTTCAGACAATTACCTCAAGGGGTCCCGGGGGCTTATCGTTTGTTTTCCAATCTGCTTGCCCTCAAAAAAAATGCAAAATCATGAAACAACCTATGTTACAGGATGGTCAAAATTGGAGCAAATGGTATTCTATCATGATTGCTGTTTTGATCCTGGTGATTATAGCTCTGATAGCATTAGGCAAAGTATACAAATGAGGTCAATGAGGGAATTTAAATAATATATAACATTTTGTATTTACAAGTATAAACCTCTATTTCTACCTTTGTCTTCATCGTAAATGAGTGTATTTGATTGGTTTATTTTAATTAGTTCCCTCATAGGCATAGTGGGATACGGCATCTATAAGACCAAAGGTACACAAGACAAAGATTCGTTTCTCAAAGGCAATCACAATAGTAAATGGTGGGCTGTCTGCCTGGGTGTAATGGCAACTCAAGCCAGCGGAATTACCTTTATATCCACTCCCGGGCAAGGGTTTAGTGATGGACTGCGATTTGTCCAGTTTTATTTTGGACTCCCTATTGCTATGCTGATAATCAGTGTGGTTTTTATTCCTGTTTTTTTTAAATCGGGTATTTATACTGCCTATGAATACCTTGAAAAAAGATATGATCTGAAGACCAGGCTGCTTACTTCTTTATTGTTTATGATTCAACGGGGATTAAGTGCAGGAATTACCTTGTATGCACCATCCATTATTTTAAGCGCCCTCTTTGGGTGGAGTTTTAAGATTATGGTTTTGATCACAGGTCTGATTGTAATCCTATACACCGTGAGTGGAGGCGCCAAAGCGGTGAGTAAAACACAAACCCTGCAGATGTTAGTAATGTTGCTGGGTATGGCATTTATATTTATTATTATTCTGATCAAACTGCCCGGCATTAATATTCACCAGGCGTTCCAGATAGCCGGCTGGTCAGATAAGATGAATGCGGTTAATTTTCATTTTGACCTGAAGGATAGATATAATTTCTGGTCTGGTATCATCGGTGGAGGTTTTGTGGCTCTGGCCTATTTTGGCACGGATCAATCTCAGGTTCAGCGATATCTCGGTGGCCAATCGGTGACTCAAAGCAGACTAGGACTGATCATGAATGGCATTTTAAAAATTCCCATGCAATTTTTCATCTTGCTTACGGGAGTGATGGTATTTGTGTTTTACCAGTTTAATCAAAGTCCTGCATTTTTTAATCACCAGGTCGAGAAAAAGGTATTGACCAGTCAGTACAAAGCACAGTACGAAGCAAAACAATCTGAATTAACCATCATTTTTAATGAAAAACAAAATGCACAGTCAGGATTATTAGGGAATGCTGACAACCCAGAGCTGAGAAATAAAATCAAGGCACTGGACTTGCAGGAAAAGAAAGTTCGTGATGAAACCAAAGCCTTAATTAAACAGGCCCTGCCCAATACCGAAACAAACGACAGGGACTATATATTTCTCCATTTTGTTTTGAATTATTTACCACAAGGACTGATCGGTTTATTATTGGCTGTCGTATTTGCAGCAACCATGTCTTCCACTTCTGCTGAAATTACGGCTCTGGCCTCCACTACTTCTATCGATTGGTATCAGCGACTGTACAAAAAAGAACCGGATGATCTTACAGCCATCCGTCATATGCGAATATTTACTGCTATATGGGGGGTGATCGCTATTGGTTTTGCTTTGTATGCCGGTTTATTTGAAAACCTTATTCAACTGGTAAACCTCATAGGATCTCTATTCTATGGAACTATCTTGGGAATATTTCTTACCGCATTCTTTTTAAAATCGACTACAGGTACCGGTGTTTTCATTGCCGCTATTATATCCGAAATAGCCGTCATCACACTATATAATCTTTCTGATATTGGATTTTTATGGTATAATATCGTGGGTTGTAGCCTGGTAGCTTTTTTTGCATTGATAATAAGCAGAATTACCAGGGTCAAAGCTTAATTGATTTCTAAATTACACCTGTTTGCTCAAGCTTTATCCAATTTCAACCAATGAACGTATTGGATGAATTTTACCATTTTTTCTGATTGGTCTTCTTATCATGAAAAAAGGAACATACCTACCCTTTCATTTTTTACCGGCTAAACTTATTGATTTCTCTCTTTGCGCTTATTAATTTCATCTCTGATTTTGGCGGCTCTTTCATAGTCTTCTTCAGCAAGCACATCTTCCAGCATTTTATTTAAAGCTTCCATGGAATACTGATTGAATGTTCCACCCTGTCTTTCTTTTCGAGCAGGTTGGTTAGCTGCAGTTGAAGGTCTTTCTTCAGCTTCTTCGAGCACCACACCGGCCGATTCGAGAATAAAATCGAAAGTATAAATCGGGCAATTGGCTCTTACCGCCATAGCCACTGCATCGGAGGTACGTGAATCAATTTCTACAGTCTCCCCATTTTTGACGCATACCAGCCTGGCATAAAATATACCATCAAGGAGGTTGTTGATTACGACTTCTTTTATTTCAATATCGAATGTATCCAGTGCGTTTTTAAACAAATCGTGTGTGAGTGGCCGGTTTGGATTCATTTTTTCCATAGCGACCGCGATAGCCTGAGCTTCAAATGATCCGATTACAATAGGTAGCTTTCTGGAGCCATCTACTTCGCCCAAGACCACAGCATAGTTATGTGACTGGGAAATACTATGGGACAGTGTTACTATTTCGAGTTCTATTTTCTTCATTATATCTGATACAAATCTTGTCAAAGATAAGTATTTCTTTAGTTTGTATGTTGGGTAAGAATCCGGCTATTGAATGATCATCCTATTAATGGGCTTTTAACTTTTTCACGGCAGCTGTGAGCCTGGGCACTACTTCAAACACATCCCCAATTATACCATAATCCGCTGCTTTAAAAAAGGGGGCCTCCGGGTCTTTATTTACTACGACGATCACCTTCGAATTATTTACACCAGCCAAATGCTGGATGGCACCGGATATGCCCAGGGCGATATACAATTTTGGTTTTATCGCGATCCCGGTTTGCCCTACGTGTTCATGATGTGGTCGCCAGTGAGCATCCGCTACCGGCCTGCTGCAGGCAGTAGTGGCGCCTAATGCGTCAGCCAATTCTTCCACCATACCCCAGTTTTCAGGTGCTTTTAATCCCCGGCCTGCTGAGACTACCAGCTCCGCCTCTGGTAAGGGGGTTTTCCCAGACATTCTTTTTGTATCTATTATTTTCACCTGATGCTCCTGATCATATGTAGCGATCTCCACAGTAGCACCAGACCCATCCGATTTTACCGGCACTGCACCGGCTGAAATCGTCAGTATTTTACACCCTCCCTGTAATTTTACTATCGCCTGGGCTTTGCCAGCATACACTGATCTGCTTATAGTGTATTCATCACCATTTATCTCCGGCAAAGCTGAGACTGCGGTGGCACAACCGCTATTCATCCTGATGGCCAGTCTGCCTGCAAGGCTTTTGCCGGTGCTGGTGTTAGCAATAATGATGGCTTTAGCCTGCTCTGCAGTAGCTAATCCAGAGATGCATTTTGCCAGCCCACGCGTATCGGAAAAATTTATTGGTTGGCTTATATGTAAGACTTTTTCAGCCCCTGCTTTTCCCAATAATGAAAGATCATTTGCTTCACCCAAAGCAATAACAATACAAGCCGATCCGGTACCTGATGCCAGAGCATGAGCATAACTCACTGCTTCCAAAGAAGATTTCTTAAACGATCCATTAAAAGACTCTACTACTGCTATTATTCCTGCCATTTTTAATAATTTATTGGGTTTAGAATAGTTTTTCTTTTTCGTGTAATATAGAAATCAGTTCCTCTGCATTTTGGGCATCGATCATAGTCACTCCCTTTTTAGCAACCGGCAATACATAATTTGAATAGCGTATACTTCCACTATCAGGCAAAGGTTCTATTACCTGCAATGGTTTAGCCTTCGCTCCCATAATGCCTTTCATATTGGGAATACGTTGCTCTGCCATTCCTTTAGAAGCACTGATTACAAATGGGGTATGTACCTGTACTATTTCGACACCACCTTCTATATCCCGCTGGCAAGTGGCCACATTACCCTCCACATCCATTTTACTGGCAAAAGAAATAAATGGCATATCCAATATCTCGGCTATCATAGCTCCCGTTTCCGCAGATTGGTATTCAATGGTCTCTTTACCCAAAAATATAATATCATACCCAGATGCCTGGGCTGCAAGATTTCTGGCTGCATGCTCACTGGACTGCGGTATACCGTTGATCCGTATAGCATCATCAGCTCCTATGGCCAATGCTTTTCTGATCATGGCGTCGTGCGCGGGCGGTCCCATATGAATTACTGTGACTGTTCCACCCAATTGCTCTTTAATTTCCAATGCGCGTACCAGGGCATACCACTCGTCATAGGGATTGAGTATATAGGTAACCCCATCACTGTTGTATTCGGTATCGTTGTTTTTAAAACTTATTTTACTGGTTGTATCCGGAGTGGCCGAAATACAGACTACTATTTTCATGAGACAAAGGTAAGAAAAAAATAGAAATTGACTTTGGGTCAAAAAAAATAAAAAATCTGAATCCGGATTCATAGGATTAGCAGGATTTTAAATATTGGGGTAATGAGTAGAATCATGATTTATCCTGGACAGACTTTTACCTTTATATTTATATCATGAATAAATTCCATGACCTTAGCCCTAAGACCCGCTTACTTAAAATTCTTTTATTGATTATTGAAAGTCCATTTGGATATACCAAAAAGCAGCTTGCTCAGAAATATGATGTGCACGAAGACACTATAAAAAATGACTTTGAAGAAATAAGGAATGCAGGTTTTACCCTGGAAATAGATGATAAATACAGGTATGGACTGGGCAATGATAAAGCCCTGGACACTTTAAAAGAAATGATGTACGTTTCTGAAGAGGATCAAAATTTAATGGTACAAGCTCTGCAATCGTATAAATCAGATAAAAATAAAGTAAACAGACTTGTACAAAAGTTGGAATACATACATGATGTTTCAGTACTGGGTAATCGAATTTTTAACAGGGCTCACCTTACTAAAGTCAGCTTATTGGAAAAATTCAGAAAATCCAAAAAGACAGTTATTTTAAAAGATTACAGATCTACCAATAGCAGCAAACTTACTGACCGGACTGTGGAAGTATACCACATCAGCCAACGTGAAGACATAATACAAGGTTGGGATTGGGATAAAAAAGCGGCCAGGCATTTTAAAATTTCCAGGATTGGCAGAATAGAGCCTGCCAGGAAAAACTGGGAAAATGAATCAAAGCATGTGGTGATGGCTACCGATCCTTTCGGTATAGAGCTTAAGCAGCAAAAACTGATTTCGGTAAAGATGAAAATTGGTGGTTATAATGAATTGATAGAAAGATTTCCACTGACCCTATCTTATATTCAACAAAGTCCGGATCAGGATGATGTATTTATTTTTGAGGGCATGGTCAATGATCGGTTTATCGGAATTTCCAATTTTATACTCGGTTATTTTGAATACATCATCGAAATACAGCCTCAATCATTGGCCGATCATATAATGAAAATGAAAGATCGAATCAATCTCTGATCAAGGGAAAAAAGACTCAACCAGCATTCATAGGATGTTCAGGATTAAAGGATTTTTTTTCGTGGTAATCAGGTACTGCCCACTCAAGTCTGCTTCAGAATTTTTTTAATGGGTGGGGAGAATATTACCCAGGGTGCTGGTATACCTTGCAGCTATGAAAAGATCAGACTTTTTAAATGCACTCAGTATATTCTTTGGTGCAGGAATTGTGAGCATGCTGCGAATCAAATCGGAAAATAAAGTATTTCTTCTCGACTGCCCAGTAGCCGGTGCATATTATTATAAGTATTCAGCAGTAAAAGAAAAAATAGGTCTAGCTGATAAACTGATATTAATAAGAGAGAAAAAAAACAAATACGACTCTGATGCTGTGGCTATATATTATAAAACATTTAAAATTGGATACCTTCCAAGGGATAAAAACACCATCATAGCCGGTCTACTCGATCAGGGTCAAAAAATCTCCGGATTTATTTATTCAAAATCCAAATTAAGAATGAAATTATATTTTATGAAATAAAATTTTTAACTTTGGATCAAACGCCATATCCCTTGACCACTAAACACTTTTATTTCCGGGATCTAACCCTGCATCATTTCATTTTGGAATAATTTAAAATAAAATACATCCGCTAATTATGGAACTGCTACTCACCTTTCAAAACACTCAAAGAACTCTAATACCCATTGACTATCAATACTACCTCAGTAGTTGGATATATAATATACTCTCCAAAGGAGATGAAAAATATGCCACGTTTTTGCATGATCAGGGTTATAAGGCGGCTTCCAGAGGGAAGATATTTAAGCTATTCAGCTTCTCGAGATTATTTTTTGAATATGATCAAAACAGGGATCGCACCGCCCTGATCGTAAAAAGCCCTGAACTGACTATGAAAGCCAGGTTCAAAGTGGACGCAGCCATCGAAGGTTTTATCAAAGGATTATTCCAGGATCAGATATTGCGATTAAAAAACGGCTACAATAGTATGGCCAGCTTCGAAGTAAAAACGGTGGAGACCCGAGGTATAAAAATAGACACTGACCATGCCACCATACGAGCTACCTCGCCCATAGTAATATCCCTGAAAACAGCCGATGGCAAAGAAGAATACCTATCCCCTACTCACTCCGAGTACGAACAATTATTTCTGACCAATCTATTTGATAAATACCTGGCATCAGGAGATAACATAAAACCGGAATGGCAATCTATCTCTACATCATTCAAACTTCTATACCCCGATAGAATAAAATCAAAACTCGTGACTATAAAAACAGAATCAAAACAAGAGACACGGGTACGAGGCTGGCTATTTGATTTTGAAATAGTAGCTCCGAGGGAGGTAATTGCGATAGGGTTG
>CAYNIG010000132.1:0-12686 GCA_964396995.1 uncultured Saprospiraceae bacterium
TGTGCCAATATTTAACAAAGACGGTAATTCAAAACTGGCTGATCGCTGATCATAAGTGAGTTGATATTTAGGTTCTCCTTCCGGACTATCACCTTGAAATGACAATCCCTCACCACTAAACCTCATGGGAGAACCAATATTGCGCAAGGATATACCAAATTTAAAATTATCCTGCGGACCATTTACATATTGTACACCTGCATCGAGTGCAAATCCAAAAGCAGAAAGATCAGAGGTAGATTCAGAAACACCCCGTACTAAAAAGCCTACGGACACTTTATTGTCAAATGTATAGGCGTAACTAAGCCCAAGGTTGAAAAAACTAGGGGAGTAAGTAGCACCGGTACCTTCAGGCAAATTGGATGTAGTGACTATAATATCTCCCAGATCCATTGCTGTAAGGGTAATTCCCAGGGCTCCGGATTTGCCCATTTTCTGAGCGAAGCCAAATGAATTCAACGAAATTCCGGTACCCTTCAGGTATTGCATATGACCAAACATGATTTCTGTCTTGGTAATTTTACTCAAACCGGCGGGATTTTGCCATAGTGATTCTACTCCCCAGGTCATTGAAGTGTGCATACTGTGTAACGCCGCAGCCCGTGCCCAGGGATTGATGGTCAGTTCATAAGCTCCGGCCTGGCCTTGCCTGTCCGGATTACCAGCTGTCAATGTACCAGGGATAATGTACCATGTACAAAGTATCAGTATGGCAAGTCGTAACCAGGATGTATTTATTATATTTTTTTTCTTGCTAGTCATGGTTTTGTTTTTAATGGTTTACAATCCAGTTGGATCAAATTTTCTATTTACATTAAACCATTTTATTGTCGTCTCGCCTATGCCTTCAGCATTTACATGTATCAGGTATACTCCGCTCGCAATGGGAATGCCCTTTGAATTTTTCATATCCCATTCCAGATCGGGTGCATATTGTGTTTTTATAATAGCAGGATTATTCCTGTCTTTTATAGGTATATCTTTTTCATCTCGTTTATATTGTCTTATAAATCGTCCATCCAGAGAGTAAATGGTCACCTTACATTTTGCCGGAAGATTGGTAATCTTTATTGTATTGGTAAACTGATTGGTTTCATAGGCAGAAAAAGCATAATACGGATTGGGAGCTACGTTTACTCTTTTTAATGCCTCTGGTATTTGAACCCCTGTCAAAGCTTTTGATTCCTGGTTAGAAAAACTGAATGAATAGCTTGGATGGCCTTTTGACTCATTAGTCCCAATGGATGCTGCATAGGGATTTTGCACCCGCATTTTTACTGTCACCTCATTTGGGATCAAACCATCTTTGTATGATAATAGTTTTTGACCCGTAGCCACAATAGGCATAGCAGTCCAGGTTACCTCTCTCAACCCGGGTATTTTCCGCAAAGTTGTACCACTTTGCACTAATCGGTCGCGCAGGGTCTTGCATTCATCGTATTCAGCCGAAGTCACATAAATGTGATGTTGCCCACCCAGAAATACATTGAATAATGACCCTTGCCCCGGTGTTTGGATCAGCGTCTGCGCAGACGGATTCCACATCATATCCCCTCCGTTTGGCTTTTCAGTAAAACCCTGAGAAAACAATCGTCCGTCATACACCGTATTTTCTCCGAAAAAAATATTTAATCTTTTACCTGTTTCCACATCTATTGCATATCCGGGAAACCACGACATACCCACTCCATCATTATCGGGATCTGCCAGACCATCATTGTTGTTGTCCTCCTTACTTACTGAGGCACTTTTGCGCAAATCCATATTTCTTGTATCTAATAAAGTAGGAATGCCAAGACCCAAAGTAGTAGAAAAATAATACGGGGAGGCCGTCTCCACCACTACACATCTGCTCCATTTGGTTTTATCTGGTGTGAACACAATATCCACGTTATTCAGATTTTGTAATTTAAATCCTATGTTTTCTCTCATGATTCCAAATCCGTTCGAAGGGTCCATCCAGGATGGAGATATGATTGGATTCTGAGGAGTGGAGATGCGATAGTCAGTAAGGAAATAAGGTACAAATGCATTTCCGTTGTTCATTGTGGATAAAGCCGATTTTTGATCCAGTAAAAAATCTATTTCATTTTTACCGGTCTTTATGTAATTAAGCACTCCTGTACCATCTGGCACAAAGGAAAGCCAACTTGGTTTATTGAGGTCTTTATATTCAACACGGGCACCGATGGCTCCATTTGATTCCAATGGATCATCACCGGCATCTAATGTTTGGCCAAGTGTAATAGAAAAGCCGTATTTAGCAATAAGCTGTTCGTTTAATTTATCAATGGTTGTCTCAGATAAGATTACTGATCCCGGCTCTTTTGAATTGACCAGCCTCCATCTTACGGGAGGATCGAGTTGGTTGTTATTGGGATCGCGATCAGTGAAGGTGAGAGTGTATTCACCATCTTTAATGTCCAGGGGATTAAATACTTTTACCTGAATGGGACTACTGCCTGGTTTGTATTTGATTCTACCATCAAATTTTTTATCTAAAATCGCTTTTTTAATCGTGTCTTCCATGTCAAGGAAACTGCCTCCTGCACCTACACCATCAAGTCTGGTGACCTGAGCTCCATTGCCATATTTAGATTGAAGCAGGGTATTAACTATTGGCCTGGGAATAGGGATATAGGTTTTAATATTTCGTCTGCCTTCGAGATACGATCTTCTTTGACCTACCACATCTCTTGGATTAAAAGCCTGATAATTATTATGGGCATAAGCCACTGCGGTAAAATAGTATTTTTTGTGATTGATGAGCCTGCGGTCTTCAGTTGCAAACTGGTCTTCTTTTACCTGGAAACTATGCCTTACCCCCTGATCCTGACCTTCTACTTTAATCTCCGGAATCCAAACAGGTTGACTTGAATTTGGATCAGGTAAAGATTTCCAGTTGTATATGCTTTTTACATTGTTTTTTACATCTACCTGAAATATCAATCTGGCTTTATTTACATCTTCTATATCTGCTATACCTACTTCGGCAGATCTTAATTGGAATATCTTGTATCCTTCAAATTTATATATACTGTCCTGTATTCCTTTTGGAGCTTGTAAGTCGACTTCCCGATAGTCTTCATTTGCATTATTGGATGTTCGTTCATCATTAGTAAGTAATAAAATAAGCTCCTGATCCAACTCTATGAAATCCATGTCAGGGGCATCAGGTCCGTCAGTAATGTCAAAACAATTGTCAAATAATGCCTGAGCTATATCATCAGCTGATGTAAGTCGGTCAATATTCGGGCAGGGATAATCCAGATCAGGTACCCATACCACACCAATGATCAATTCATTAACCGCTCCGGGATCCAATCGGAATGGACCGGAAGCCTGAATCGTTCTTCTGTCACCAAAATCCACATTGGCAGTACACATGCTCCAACCCCTCGAGTCATTTGGCTCATCAGAAAAAGCATATGCATTTCTGGGTGATCCTATTTGATAACCCGTACCTCCATATGAAAACGGAGTACCGTCTTTCCATGAACCCGACATATAATTATAATATTCCTGTGCATTGTCAGGATCCGTCATTGCTGAAGGCCAATTGCCTATGGCCGCATTATTATAATAGGTAAATGAAGACATTCCTATCTCTTTGCCAAATTCATCCAATGGTCCACGGAAATAGTCTACTCCCAGAATAGGAATATTATTACAATAGGTATTTATCCCCCCGGGACAGGAGCACCCGGTTTCACCATCTGTAGCATCTTCATTATATACATAGGCCATAGATCTGGTAACATCACTGCCTATGTAGTCATCAGTATGGCAACCTATATCCGGGTCGACATACATTGCAAAAAAGGTGGAATCGATACTTTGTGTAGCCCGGTTGATGAGTTTGTAACGCTGGAAAGTCATATTATTAATCTCATCATTGGTAGCATAAGCAAATGCCTGCACCTGGATCTCCATCTGGATGGGTTTGCCTTGTGTCTGAGTATGGATACCTCCTGCATCATTATATATCCAGAAAATCATTTCATCGGGATATTGAGGTGCATTGCAACCTCTGATTTCAATAATGGGATAATCACCTTTACAAGGATTATACCTTCCATCACCGTCCTGATCATAAAACCCTGCGAGTCCTTGAGATGTATTTGGTAAATCAAAACCGTGAATACTCTTAAAATAAGGGTTGCCTCTTGCCGGCCAGCCTAAAACATCCTGCGGAATACTTTTGCAGTCCAAAGCCACTCCCGCCAACTGGGCGTCATTAAATGCTTTAAGATGAATTGAAATATTTGCCCCCAATACCTGGAAATGTTTATCCCATTTTGCACAGGTATCAATTCCTATAGTCCCTCTTACCGGGTCTAACGGACCAGGCCAAAAATCATTTCTTCCTCCGGTTCTATATGTTTGTGCTGCCAGTTTTAGATTACCTACGGGATCATAACCGCCCAGCCATACTGCCCCGGCAAATATAGAAGATACCTCCGGTACACCTGATCCAGGCTGTACTTTGGGTACTATGTATTTTCCATTCTGAAGGTCCCACCACACATCACCTCCTGCCAGTAACCTGGCCCTGACATTATTAATAGACATGTCGATAGAAGAGGTAGACGGAGCACAATCGGCCCTGGGAGTAAGCCTTTGTTTGAGTTCATTTATTTTTCCTTTTAAAGGATAATTCGGATAAGCATGAATTAAAGTGAAAGAACAAAGCCCAAGCAGTATTAAAATATATTTATATAGATTTTTCATTAAGTTCAATTTTTAGAATTCAAGAATTGCTCCTATGAATATTCGTCTTGGTAAAGAATAAAAGCCGGGATTCAATTCAGCCCATTGGTAAGACGCCAGGTAAGCTTCAATATCCCTTCCTGATGTGACCACGGTGTTTAAGGCAGATTTCCCATCGGCAGAAGTAAGGTAGCCGTCATCTTCCGGAGATCCGCTCACGGGATATACTCCGAATACATTTTTTCTGTTTAAAATATTTTGTGATCGTGCATATATATTGAGATATAATGCTTTGGCGCCTTTACCGGAGATATTAAAACTTTTATCCGCCCGCACATCGATATTAAAATTCCAGGGCAACCTGGATCCATTTAATGCCCCTGCGAATCCGGTACCGGATAAGGGTTGTGCCCTTTGTAATTTGGTATAAGGTCTTCCGCTGACAGCATTGGTCTGAATATTAATACCAGCATTCGAAAAAATGTTGAGGCCATTTATTCTCGGGCCATTATATGCTCTTCCTGAACCGTATCTGTAATCCACTACTGCCACCATACGATGTCTTTCATCAAAATTGAGTGGGAATAAGGATCTGATATTGCCCCTTGTATTTAAACCTCTTTGGGATGTACTGCTGGAACCTGTGCCATCTGCAAACTGTAAAGTATAGTTTGCCTGTAATTCTATATTATTGGTTCTGCGCAGATCATATTGAAAGCTAAATCCTTTAACGGTACCAAAATCAAGATTACCAAAACCGGTGTAACTATTTACCGGAGAGGGTACATACAAATAGGTTCGGCTTTGAATCATATCACGCATTTCTTTATAATAGGCAGCAATTTTAATGGCGGATGCATTGGTTAGTTTTTGCTGAAAACCGACTTCATAGTCAATTGTTTTTTCCGGTTTCAGGTTTGGATTGTTTGAAGGTGTTCGAGAGGGATCTTCGAAATAATAATAATCCAGTGCAGTGGCAATAGTATTGGAAGGTGGTCGTTGAACCAATATATCATAATGTGCAAAGAAATTGGCAGCATCTGATATGGGAAATGAAAAGGCAAGCCTCGGCATAAAATTGATCTGTGGCTTGTAATCTGTAAAGGACTGGTTTGGATCAAACGATTTAAGTTTGATATTCGAGTTGGGGTCTTTTAATCTCGGTGTCACCACCTCGCCTCCGAATAACACTGAGCCATCATTGGCAGGTGTTCCGTTAGGAAAATACCATTGCTCTCCTTTACGGAATGCCTTTACTTTATTGGATCCTCTTCCAGTAACGTATACCAAATAGTCATCACCCACGGCATCCGGTTTGCTTTCATTTATTTGGCTGAAAAAATCTTTAGCCTGGGTGATTTCATACAGGGAGAATGGATCCCTCAGTACTTTGGTATTGGCATCGTATCGGTCTACCCGGAGCCCAAGACGAAGTATTAAGTCTTTATAGTTAAATTTATCCTGTATATAAGCAGCAGCATAGGTAGGTGTATTAGGAGCGACCTGGAAAGTTCGTCTGCCATCTGCATCTACAGCTGTAAAAAAATCATTAAAATTGGATTTTCCTTTGAGTTTATTCCCCAGGTAATCGTATCCAAAATAATCAAGAATAGCCTGATCTGTTAGTTCACTTGCAGCAAACATATTTAGTTTAAGCATCGAGGGGTCTAAGCCATCCACATTAACATATTCATTCAGTGATTGTCCGGTTGCTTCCCTGATTTTTTTATAAAACAACAGATCATTATCTTCTTCTGTTTTAGTTTGGAATTTTTCATAATCATAGGGAGTCAACACCCCCTTAAAAGACCCGATTACTTTGGTTGTATCCACCCCTTTTATATGGTTATTAGCCTGAAGCCTGGCAATGGTCCACAATGCATTTGGGTTTATACCCCAGGATCTTGTTTCTCTTTGTTCGTAAATAAATCCCAATTGAATATTATGTCTCCCTTTGTCAGATCCTCCGGGGAATAAGTCAAAGCTGGTTTCCCCATTAAAGGTTAGAATGTCGTTTTCGTTTTTAGTGAATTGATTGTATATCGATCCTATATTATTATGCAACCTCCAAACTGAATTAAAATTGGAAGAAGTAAAGCCATTATAGGTGAAATAATCAAATAAATTGTTACCATCTAATCCTGCATTATAGTTTGCAAGAGTAGGGTTTACAGAGCCGGGGGTATATTTGTTCAATTGTTGTAAATAGCCTGCATGGGCAAGCCCTGGTACCGGACCGCGACTATAGGTCGACTCACCCTCGACCGGAATCCATGAGATATCAAAATTGCCAACATAGCCATAATTAAATAAATTATCTCCGTGTAAATAATCCTCAACCCGGCTGTATCCTTTTTCATAAAGAGCTTGAACGGTATAAATTCCATTTCTAAGCAGCCTGTTATCACCTTTCTTTTTTTTGCCTTTACTGGTTACCAATTCCGCGGCATTTAAGTCAAGCCGATGTCTAAACTTCAAGCCTACCCTGTAATTATTAGCATTATTTATAGGATTATTTTCATAATTTAATAAATCCCATTGTCTGTTGGGTGAAAACCTATTGGCGGTATTTCCGTAGGCTCCCGTAAAACTAATATCAATCGCTTCACTAAGCCGGGCATCAATTTTGCCGGTAAAATCCATTCTGCTGTTGGTCTCAAATAATTGTTTTCTGCTTAATGTCACCTCACTCTGATTTAAAAATTCTGCTTTGGATAATGGAACACCGGATTGCCGAATTATGGGATTTTGCTCTAGGTCTGACAACGAATTTTTATTGGCGTAATAGGTCCCTGTTGCACTTGGATTATCGTCTTCCTGCCTTCTCAATTGTCCGCTTAACCGATATCCCAATACCGATATTCCCTTCTTATTTCTAAGTATTGGGCCGCTCAGATTAAAGTTTAATAAATTATATCCGTAGGGATCCAGATATTGGGAACTTTCAAGTTCGAGGCCTCCGCTAAATTTATTGCTTGGACCCTTAGTAGTAATGGAAATCACCCCTCCGGTTACATCACCGTATTTTGCTTCCACACCACCGGTGATCACTTGCATTTGATCGATCTCCGTTTGAGGTATCAAATTTGTATTTACGCGAATGCCATCTATATAATAGTTAGTAGCATTTGATCTTGATCCCCTGATATTTAATGCTCCCCCATTCTGAGAAGCAATACCTGCGGTAGTAGCAGCCAATTCATTTATATTTTTGGTCGGCAAGTTTCTTATTTGTTCAGAAGTCACTGTACCGCCTGAGGTTGTATTGTCTTGTTGAATCAGCGGTACTTTATAGTCGACCACTACGACCTCATTCAGGGTAATTCCCTGATCCATTGCCGCATTTAATCTATTGCTTTTTCCGGCAAAGATTACAACTCCTTGTATACGCTGAGTCTGGTACCCAATATAACTGAACTCTACATCATAGGTTCCCGGATCGATATTGGATATACTATAGTTGCCATCTATATCTGTGGTGGTGCCGCTTTTTTGAACTCCGGATTTGAAAAGCACCACCGTGGCGCCGATAATAGCTTCATTTTTTTCATCCATTACTTTGCCTTCTAAGGAAGTTTGAGCAATAATGGGGACAGTTAAGCAAAACAAAATTAAAATTCTGGTGATGGATTTGATCATGAGAATTATTCCAATTAGTTAAAATTCAATTAGATGTACGCTAAATTAAAGAACGAATATAGTGCTTTAAACGTTGATTATTACCAGAATTTATTCATTAAAATCTATCCATTTTTATTAATAAACTGCCATCTGATTGTATTTTTTGTATCGGAGATTTATCCCTACATTTAGTCTTTAATCATCAGAATTTTTTTTAAGTTATGCATTCAACCAATTTGCCTTTTATTGGAAAAATAATTTTGTTTTTGACCTTTTTTTCACTCCAAAACACGGGAGAAGCACAATCGACCTCAACGGATCTCAATGCTTATTTTAAATCAGTAAAATGGAGATCTATCGGCCCTTTTAGAGGTGGCAGATCCGTTTGTGCTACCGGAGTGATCGGAGATCCCAGTACTTACTACATGGGGACAACGGGCGGTGGACTCTGGAAAACCGACGATATGGGCATTTCCTGGAATAATATTTCTGATGGTTTTTTTAAGACGGGTTCAGTAGGGGCAGTTACTGTGGCTCCTTCGGACCGAAATGTAATTTATGTGGGTATGGGTGAGCATGCCTGGCGAGGGGTAATGACCAGTCATGGTGATGGAGTATACAAATCAACTGACGCAGGCAAGACCTGGAAAAACATGGGGTTGGTGGCAACTCAGCATATTTCAAGAATAATTGTTCACCCGTCCAATCCCGATATTGTATGGGTTGCAGCCCAAGGGGCTTTATACAGTAAATCTACAGAAAGAGGACTTTATAAATCGATTGACGGTGGAAAAACCTGGAGCCAAACACTTTATGTAGATGATAAAACAGGGTGTGCGGAGTTGTCTATGGATGCAAACAACCCGAGAATAATGTATGCTGCCATGTGGGAAGGTGGCAGATTGCCCTGGAAAGTCATAAGCGGAGGTCCTGGTTCAGGATTATACAAATCAGTAGATGGAGGCGACACCTGGGAGAAATTATCCAATGGCTTACCAAAATTATTAGGAAAAATGGCTATAGCCGTCTGTCCTTCCAATTCGGAAAAAGTATATGCGTTGATAGAGGCTGATTCGGAAAAAGAAGAAGGTGGTTTGTTTGTGTCACATAATGCAGGAAAAGATTGGTCCAGAATATCGGGAGATCACAGACTGGTACAACGTGCCTGGTATTATATTGAACTATTCGTGGATCCAAATAATGAAAACACAGTCTATGTATTGAGTGCGCCCATGCTCCGCTCAGAAGATGGCGGTAAATCCTGGAATGTGATGTCTACCCCGCATGGTGACTATCACAATCTATGGATTAACCCTAAAAACTCCAGTAATATGATTGTATCTAATGATGGTGGAGCAACCATTACTTTTAATAAGGGAAAGTCATGGAGCGTCCAATCAAATCAGCCCACAGCTCAATTTTATAGAATCAATGTCGACAATTTATTTCCCTACAATATATATGCAGGCCAACAGGATAACAGTTCTGTCAAGATTGCAAGTCGGGAACTCGCCAGCGGCGGAATTGGTACAAACAGCTGGACATCGTCGGCAGGTGGTGAAAGTGCGTTTCTCGCATTTGATCCTGATGATCCCCGGTATGTTATTGGAGGTAGCTACCTGGGTACATTTGAAATATTGGATACCAAAACCAAAGCCGCAACTAATGTAATGGCATCGCCAATTCAATATCTGGGAAGAGCCACCAAAGACATGAAATATAGGTACAATTGGAACGCACCTGTGATTTGGTCAAAGCACAATCCGAATACCTACTATCATGGATCACAATATGTAATGCGGACCAGTGATAATGGATCTTCGTGGCAAGAAATCTCTCCCGATCTAACGCGCAATGAAAAAGAAAAACAGGGTAAAGGAGGTGGGCCGCTCACTAATGAGGCTGTAGGTGCTGAAAACTACGGTACTTTAGCTTATATCATGGAGTCACCGACAGAAAAAGGAGTAATATGGACTGGATCTGATGATGGCCTGGTTTACATCACACGGGATAATGGCACTACCTGGAAGAACGTAACGCCGGCAGGATTAAAAGAATGCCTGGTAAATGCCATCGAAGTATCGCCTCATGATAAAGCAACAGCCTATATTGCTACTACCCGATATAAATTTAATGATCATACACCGGGAATGTATAAGACTACCGACTATGGTAAAACATGGACCAGTATCAATACAGGCATTGCCAATAATGCATTTACTAGAGTGGTGCGTGAAGACGATGTAAGAAAAGATTTGTTGTATGCGGGTACAGAACTGGGTGTATATATTTCCTTTAATGGGGGTAAAAACTGGAGTCCGTTTCAATTAAACCTGCCTGTCACACCGATCACTGATTTGCGGGTACATAGAGGAAACCTGATCGCTGCTACTTCAGGACGATCATTCTGGATATTGGATGATCTTAGCCTGATAAGGCAATACACCAATGAAATCAAAGACCTGTCTATCTACAAAACTGCCCCTGCATATTATATAAATGGTTCCAGTGATTTGAATGATGATGATCTGGATTTTTCAGGCCAAGGTAAGTTCAGAGGAATCAACCCTGCTAATGGAATAGTTATCTATTATACTCTTCCGAAAGATTCATCTGATATTACTATTGAAATCAAAGATGCCAATGGAAAGGTAGTTCGTACGTTAAGTTCTAAACTGGATGAGTCCTTTAAAAGATATGATGGTGGACCTGGTGCAGAGCCGACTTTACCCAATAACAAAGGATTAAACCGGTTTGTGTGGGATATGCGTGCAGAACCTATGAATGGTGTGCAAAATGTGTATATTGAAAGCAGCTATTCAGGCCACAAAGTGCCTCCGGGAAAGTATATGATTGCCATGACGGATGGAATGAAAAAACTGAATACAGAAGCTGAAATTCTGAACAATCCTCTTTATACCATTGATGCCGGGACCTTTGCAGAGCATCATAAAATAATGACAGAAATGGAAGAAGAGATCCGTACTATGCATACGATGATAAATGAAATGGCCAACCGAAGAGAGTTATTGGAAAAGGCAGTGAACCTGCTTCCGGATAGTGAAAAAGGTCAGGCTCTAAAGAAAACCGGACAGGAACTAATCAAATCCATGAAAGAATGGGATACAGATATGATTCAGAGAAAATCCAAGGCGTACGATGATGTAGAAAACTATGAAAATAAGTTTACTGCTAATTACATGTTTATGCGCGACCAGTCAGAGAGCGATTTACCCAGGATAAATAAGAGTACTATGGAAAGACTTACTGAATTAAATGCGGAATGGTCTAAGCTCAAAATTAAAGGAGACGAAATAATGGAAAAACAGTTACCTGCTTTGAACAAAGGCTTATGGGAAAGTGGAGTGGGTATTCTGAGTGGAAAGCAAGTGAACAAAGACAAACCGTAGGTATATGGGTGTATGAAATGGTCATGGTAAAGTGGAGAGGGGGAGGCTATAAATAAAATTAGACTTCCCTGAGCTTAGTCAATGCCATTACTATCTTCCTTACTTCCACGGGATCGCTATCAAATTCATTCACAGTATCATTTTTAGTGGATCCATATTTAGCGGAAGCATGTATTTCATGGAGATGAGCAACCTGGATTAATTCCTTTACATTTCCGGAATGGACACCACTACCTGCTAAAAGAGTCATTCTGCCATTAATGTACCTATTGATGTTCGCGAGTTCGTGTCTGTTTATAAAAGCATTTCCCGACTTTCCTCCAAACAAAATACGATTGATGTCGTGAGATATGAGTAACTCAAGGCTTTCATGAATATCATGTACAGATTCGATGGCACGATGAAATGTGAATGGTAATCGTTGTGTAACTTTAAGAAAAGAATCAAGAGCTTTTAAATCTATAGTATTGGTGCTGGTAAGTGCTCCACTTACGATCCCATCAGCGCCTGCGTCTATGCATTGGCTTATTTGATCCGTCATTTTTTTTAATTCATGTTTGGTGTATACAAAGTCACCTGGTCTGGATCGAATCAAGACAAAGATGGGAATGGTTATTTCTTTTTTTACTTTTTTGAGTATTGAGATCTGCGGTGTAAGACCACCCACAGGTAACTGCTCGCACAATTCTATCCGATGTGCCCCTCCTTCAAACGCATTGATGGCAGCCTGCAATGATTGTGCACATATTTCCAATGTAATCATTATACCAAAGATATAAAAACAATAAAGGGTTCGATGAAATATCGAACCCTTTATGCATACTTATTGTATCGGGGGTAACCCTGTATTAGAGGTATTGGCCTCTGTACGGTTTGGGTTTTCTGACCAGATTGCTGATATACAACAATCCAACGATCAATGCTATACTGAATACGATCATGGGA
>CAYNIG010000133.1:0-12636 GCA_964396995.1 uncultured Saprospiraceae bacterium
AAAATTAATCGCAACAACAGTTGAAAAAATAAATACAGGATATTGAAAATAGTGATACAGCTTGTTATCAAAAATTTAAAGATGCCGAAGAGCTGAAAAGATTGATTGAAAATGATTTATCCGTATTGATGAGTGAAATATTTGAAAATTCATTATACTCAGAAAATGATAAAATTGAAGAAGTAGAAATCTCGCAAAATAGGAGGATAGACGAGTTGCCTCTCTTGCAACAGGATATTATAGGCCGTGAAGAGGAATTTATCAAACTCGAGGAATTGATTGGAAGAAAAGACACCAATGAAATTACTTTGTTAGGCGCAGGGGGTACAGGTAAAACTACTCTCGCCATTCATTTTGCCCATAGGGTGAAAGAAAATTTTAAACATGGCGTGGCGTTTATACCACTTGCCCCTGTTACAGATTACAAATTAGTCCCGGGTACCATCGCCTCCATATTAGATATTCAGGATTCGGGAAAGCAGCCTATTGAACAAACCATCCTGGAATTTTTGATAGAAAAGGAATTGCTGTTGATACTGGATAATTTTGAACAAGTAATAGAAGCTTCAAAATTCATCAGTGATATTTTGAGTCATTGTAAGTATATTAAAATTTTGGTTACAAGTCGTACCTCCCTGCACATCAGGTATGAACGCATTTTTAGCCTCTTGCCACTTTCACTTCCCGACGACAATCAAATATTAACTGCGAATGAACTAAATAATTATTCCTCTACCAAATTATTTATCGATCGGGCTCAAGAGGTAAATCACCGATTGGAATTAAATCAGGAAAATACGGATGCCATACTGGAAATTTGCCGGAAGATGGACGGATTGCCTCTGGCTATCGAACTCGCAGCGTCACGTACAAAATTTTTTCAACCTGCTGCCTTATTGCTCCGAATCGATAAAGCTCTTGATTTTGTTTCAAAAGGACATAGAGATCTGCCTGAGCGGCAAAAGACACTCAGGGCTGCAATTGAATGGAGTTATAATTTGCTTAGCGAAGAAGTAAAAAAAGCATTCAGGCAGTTGGGTATTTTTAAAAGAAGCTGGACTATGGACTCAGCCGATTTGGTATTAAGCAAAGATGAAATCAATATAGACATCGAAGAACTTTCCGAACGACTACTGGATGTCAGTTTGATTAAACCAATGCTGGTCAATCATTCTGCTGAACCAAGGTTTAATATGTTGCAAACGGTACATGAATTTGCCAATGAAATTCTTGAAAAATCGCCTGAATTTCTAAAGACGAAAGAAAATTATGCGACCTATTTTTATAATTTGTGTGTCGAAGCATATGATCATTTGTGGACCAGGAATTCACAGCCATGGTTAGATAAGATTGAATTTGACTACCAAAATATCCGTGCGGCTTTTCATATATTAATTGAAATTAAGGAGTATGATAAAGCCTGGCATTTCATATACCTATTGAGCCCATATTGGACTGTGCGTGGAGGGTTTTCAGAATGCCGAGATTGGATCGAAACTTGCGGTATGCATGACGAATCAATTAGCAATCAGCTGAAAGACCCGGTTATTAAAGGAAGATCTCTTGCTTGGGCAGGATATTGTCAATTGTTTTTATTTGATTTTAATCATGGATTTGGTGATTTGGTTTTGAGCGAGTCAATTTTAGAAACAGCAGGCGATAAAGTAGGACTGTGTTATGCGTATATGTTTGATGGATGCTATGGATCCTATTTGATGCGTCCTGATTCAGAAGAAAAAATTTTAAAAGGAAAAGCACTTTGTGATGAATTGAAGGATCATATTGCTTTGGGTATGTATTACCTCTGGTCAACTGAATATTTCAGGCAAAAAGGACAAATTGATATGGTTTATGCCAATGTTCAATCCGCGATAGAGATTGCAAAGCAATATGGAATATTATACATACAAGGTGCAGCCTACATAATAAAATTCAGCTTTGATTGCCTCAATCCCAATAACGATTGGACGAAGACTGCTGCAGAGAGTATAGAAATGTATCAACTCTTTCCGCTAAAAGGATACAAAGGGCTTAAGGGGGCTGCCAAATCCGGTTTGGCTTACAGTTATATTAAACTGGGTAGGTTGGAAGAAGCAGAAAAGCCGATGATGCAAGCGTTGGAATATGCCCGTACCAGTGGAGAATTGGAAAGCAATGTATATGGTGTAATGGAGGCAAGTACATTTTATAGCCTGAAGGGTAATGCTGAATTGGCCTATACTTTATACGGTGCTTTAGACCATTTTATAGAAACCACAGGATATCCTCTGGTAGGTGGGGCAGAAGTACAATATACTATGACCAATTCCTTATTAAAGAATGGATTAGAGTTGCCAAAGAACAAAAACTGGTATCAACAGGGAAGACAGTTGACTTTGCCACAAGCCATACTATGTGTATTGAATCAATAATTTCAACGACTTTGCAATAAAGTTATAAAATATCAAACTAGAGTAAAAAATTAGAAAAGAATTATTTATTGTGTAAAAAGGGACTAATAGGAGCCGCTTGTAACTGCGCTTTTTGCCTGACTACTTGATAATCTTCAAATCCCTTACGTACTCCCTTTGCTTCCCAAAACACTCCGTAATTTCCTTTTCCAGAAAATAATTCTTCGATTAAAAACCCTTTTTCAGTTATTTCAGTAATGGCTAATCCTTTCGAAACCGATGATCGGGTGGTGAGCTGAATAGTAATGTCTTCGATCCCACACACATAGGTAAAATGCTCTGGAAAAGGAACGAACACTTTGCCATTTAGCAAATTAATTTTTCCACGACAATATGCTCATGCTTCTGGTCCCTCGAGAGAAGCATAAACTATATCTTTGTCTTGATGTACAGGATGAGCCATTCTGAAATTTTTAATGGCAGATTGAATAACACCTCTCTTTTGCGCATCCACAAATTCGAGAGGGGATCCTCCATCTAATGCATCAAGGTGCGTTCTTATACTACACAGAGTGGACCAATTAAAGAGGTATGAAGAATTTTAGAGAATCTGACTGTTTTCGCCGGATTTAAAATGAGGAATATTATTTTTATAATAGCGAGAAATAAATAGAATAGAACTTTGATGTATTTTTGATAAAAACCAGGAAAAGGTGGCAATAGTACAAGTAAATCACGCTGGCTGTTGGGATGGATTTAGGTAGTTCTTTGCTGAAGTACAATTCTAAACATCAAGGATTTATTTTTGCTGTATTTTGAGCACCAATAATTTTAAAATAAATCAGAATTATTGCAGAATATGAAAAGATCAGAATTTTTAAAGTTTTCAATTTTGGGCACGGCCGGCTTGGTTTCTCCTATTTCCTGTAAATACGAAAACAAATCAAAGGTGTCTTTACTGAGTAAGCGGGATCAAATGATGAAATGGCTGGAGGCAGACATCCCCGATGGGTATACTCCTGCAGCCTTTTTTATTCATTTTGATGCTGACCATAAATTAGGTAAAGCAGCAGCAGAACAACATATAAAATATTTTCGTGCCACCAATATGGACTTCGCTAAAATTCAGTACGAACAGGAAATGCCCCAGGTGGATTTTATTAAGAAACCAACGGACTGGGTTAAGTGGACTCCACCGGGTATAGCGTTTTATCAGCCGCAATTAGAAGCCGTAAAGGAGATTTTAAATGAGCTTAAAAAGGAAGCCCTGGTAATTATGACATTGTATTCGCCATTCATGTCGGCAGGCCATGCAGCGACAAGGGAAGTATTATTATCCCATATGGAAGAGAACCCGGATGCAGTAAAGACAGGACTTGATCGAATGGTGGAGAGTCAAATGCTTTTTGTGAATGAATGTATCCGCCTGGGAGTAGATGGGTTTTATATGTCTACTCAAGGATCGGAGACCAATCAATTATCGGACCCTGCTATTTTTACCAAATATATCAAACCCACCGACTTAGTGGCCATGAACGAAGCTCATTCACGCTGCCCGTTTAATATCTTACACGTATGTGATTATAATGCACCTTATGCCAATTATGAAGCAGTTCTCGATTACCCGGGGCAAGTAGTAAACTGTAATCCTAAAACTACATCAACTCTATACTCCTTGACGCAAATACAAAATATGTTTGGCAGGCCGGTGATGGGTGGACTGGACCGACATGGGTCTATCGCAGATAAAGAATCCGATAAAATATTTGCAGAGTTGAATCAGATATTGGAACAGGCACCCAAACAATTTATTCTAGGGGCGGACTGTACACTTCCAGAAGCAACAGACTGGAAGAGAATCAGATCCATAATCGATATGGCTCACGGAGTATAAAAGCCAATTTTTATTCATTTTAATTCTGGTAAAAAAATAAGGTAAATTTCTCCGGTTTCAAATAGAAACAGATTAAATATTTAATGTAGTTTTATTTTAAAAAAGTAAGTATGGAATCCCAGAAACAATTGACTAATTCAAGCCCTTTTTATGGGTTTACCGGCAAACAAATATTGATGCTCCTGGTAGCAGCCTTAGGCTATTTTGTAGATGTATATGACTTATTGATATTTGGTGCTGAGCGGGTAGAATCTTTGCAGGCTATAGGTGTTGCCAAAGAAAATATGAAAGATGTGGGGATTAAGATTCTTAATTTTCAAATGGCCGGATTGATCCTGGGCGGATTTTTGTTCGGTATTCTTGCTGATAAGTTTGGCCGATTAAAAGTATTATTTGTAAGCATTTTACTGTATAGCCTGGCCAATATTGGTAATGCTTTTGTAACTAATGTGACTCAATTTGAAATTGCTCGTTTTTTTGCTGGTATAGGTTTGGCTGGAGAATTGGGTGTAGCACTTAGCTGGATCAGTGAAAGCCTGGAGAGAAAACAGCGCACGGTTGCTACCATGATGGTTTCAGCAATAGGATTATTTGGGGGCATTGCAGCGGCTCTGGTAGGGGAGGCCTGTCATTGGCAAACATCGTATATAATAGGTGGAGTGTTGGGGCTTATATTATTAGTATTAAGGATCAGTGTAAAAGAAAGTAAAATATTTATCCGCAGTCAATTCAAAGATATAAAAAGAGGAGACCTGGTAGAATTATTTGGAAGCAGGAAACAATTGTATAAATATCTGCTCTGTATTTTTGCCGGGGCACCTGCAGTAGTATTTATAAATTTATACATTACCCTTACTCCCGAGTTTGGGCAAGCATTTGGAATTTTGGAGCCGGTAAAAGTAAGTACTGCGATTATGGTTTATTTGATTGTATTTGCAGTATCAGATATTTTATGTGGTTTTTTAAGTAAGGTTTTACAAAAACGAAAAACTCCCTTACTTATTTATGCCCTCCTGCAGTTGGTTGCCACTACTTATTTTTTATTGATACCACCCGATACGGCGCAAGGATATTATTACCGATGTGCTTTTCTTGGATTTTCAATAGGGTATTGGGGTATTTTGATTACCAACAGTGTGGAACAATTCGGAACCAATATCCGTGCCACTGTAGCTACTTCAACTCCCAATTTGATCAGGGGACTTACCATTCCAGCCAGTTTGATTTTTTCTGCCTTGATAAAGCCATACGGCTTGATTACCAGTGCAGCCATTGTAGGATTTACTTTGATTGGAATTAGTATACTGAGTATCTTGTTATTAAAAGATAGATTTGAAAATAATTTGAATTTTACTGAGGTGTTTGAGGATTAAAGTACGTTTTCAGGTAAGTGGTGGTAGGGAAAATGGATTGAAGGGAATAATTTTTTCAATGTGGATAAGTATTGGCCAAGTATATTTTTTGATATCCTTCAGACTAGTGTATTTATATCTCTATTGTATATACTTTGTATATTTGTAACATATATGAAAGCAACTATTAATAAGTGGGGAAATTCATTGGGAATCAGATTGCCTAAATCGTTGTCTGAACAATATAAACTATCAGATGGTATAGATGTTGAATTGATTCAAACGGATAAAGGGATATTGATTAAGAAAAAAGAAATTGTTCCATCTCTTGACGAAATAATAAAATCGTACCCTAAAAACTACAAACCTGAAGATTTGATTCCAAATGAATTGACAACAGAACAATGGTAAATGTTAACTATATACCTGAACAATGCGATATCATTTTGGTTGACCTGGATCCTCAAAAAGGTACCGAAATCGCAAAAAGAAGACCTTGCTTGGTGCTGTCAAAAAAAGCACTAAATCAAAAAACAAAAAGAGCATTTATATGTCCCATAACTTCTTCATCACCATTTAGTCAGCTTCATGTGGCATTACCGATCAATCAAACAAATATAACTGGTACTTTGATTCTAGATCAAGTACGTACTATAGACTATAAACTTAGAAATGCTGAAAAAGTAGATAAACTTTATGACCTGGAACTGTATGATTATATAATTGAACTTATCAGGGTAATGATTTGCAGGTGACAATAGGGATATCAACTCTCAATGCTTTCTATTGATAATACAGATCTTTGCGTTTAATCTTTTGTGATTTATTTAAACGGATTGACGATTTGAATGCCTTTTAATTTGTGGTCACTATGAAGATCTTCTGAGTAAAGAATTATGCAATTATACTCTAATGCAGCACTTATTATTAAAGAACCATAGAGTAAATAGCGGAATTTACATTTTATTCTATACCCCCCTTTACCTTTAAACGGATATGCTTCCTGCGATGGTGGAAAAGGAGTAGTATTAAAAAACTTTCTTTCGTGGTCTATTCAGGTGCCGATACTCATGAGCCTTGTTTTTAAATTCTTTAGAGTAAATTTTATATGTTCTGATTTCTAATTTTAAACACCTTGTTCATCCTCATTCAACGTTGTACATGGTACATGGTACGTGTACATGTTACGTTGTAGATCCTCAATACCGCCCATCCTTTCTATAAGGTAACCTTTCCATCATAATCGCATCCATACTTTTAAACCCAAAATCATCCACAATCTTTCCTTTGATTTTATACACTCCCTTCCCTTTAAATGGATAGGCCTCCAGTGATGGTGGGAAATGGGTAGTATCGAAAAAATTTCCTTCACGATCTATCCAGGTGCCGAAGCTCATGAGTTTATTGTTTTTAGTAGTGACCCATTTGCGGGTGACATAATAGCCCAGCATAGTGACCGTATTTTTTTCAAAACGGGCCATGTCTTTGGCCAGTATATCTTCTGAAATTGGATCGGCTAGCAGATCGAATGGCGAGCGAAGCGGAAAGCCCAGTAATTCTATTTCATCGAATGCTTGTTCGTATTCACCTTCTTCCAATTCGGGTAGGGCATATTGCTCGGCTGTATCAGGAAAAAAATTACCGTTGATAGAATATTTTATTTGCGGATTGTGTACCATATTTTTTTCCCACATCAGTTCGTATTTGTTCATTCGGGTAAAGCGGAAAGCATTGATGCGTATGAGTATTTCGAGCTGCTCTTTGCTGATATCGATACGCTGCACAAAATCTTCCAGGCTGCGGTAGGGTCCATTGGTGATACGCTCATCCACAATACGACTCGCTACATTTTGTTCGAGGTTCTGTATATGTACCAGGCCAATAAAAACATCATCTCCATAGATTGTAGTGAGATAGGTACTTCGGTTTACACAAGGTGCATGTATGATGGCTCCACACATACGGGCCTCATGTACATAGAGTTCGGTATTATAAAAACCGCCAAAATTATTAATTACTGCCACCATAAATTCTTTTGGATAATATGTTTTGAGGTACAAGCTTTGAAAACTCTCTACTGCAAAACTGGCAGAGTGTGCCTTACAAAAAGAATAGCCGCTAAAGCTTTCTATCTGCCGCCAGACTTCCTGTGTGAGTGCATCACTGTAGCCTCGCGCTTTGCAATTGACAAAATATTTTTCCTGCAATCGTCGGAATGTATCGCTCGATTTTTTCTTGCCCGTCATGATGCGTCGCAATACATCACTTTCATCGAGGTCGAGTCCTGCAAAATGATGCACTATTTTCATGACATCTTCCTGGTATACCATCACACCATAGGTCTCTTTTAGATTTTTTTCGAATACAGGATGCAGGTATTGTATTTTTTCCGGATGATGGAATCGCTCTATGTATTCACGCATCATTCCGCTTTGTGCCACGCCGGGGCGTATGATAGAGGATGCCGCTACCAGATGCACATAATTGTCACATCGGAGTTTGTGCAATAGCCCGCGCATGGCCGGTGACTCTATGTAAAAACATCCTATGCAATGACCGGAATGCAATTGTGCACGTACTTTCGGATCTTCTTTGATTTTGGTGATATCATGCACATCGAGTGATTGCCTTTTATTTCGCCTGACGATGTCTACTGCATCTTTGATATGGCCCAGACCGCGCTGGCTGAGCACATCGTATTTATGATAGCCCAGATCTTCGGCACCATACATATCGAAATGGGTGATGGGAAAACCTTTGGGCATCATCTGCAATGCCGTATGATAGTTGAGCGGTTTTTCACTAATGAGTATACCGCCCGCATGTATGGAGAGATAGTTGGGAAATTTTTCTATGAGCCCGCCATAGCGAAAGATGTGTTTTGCCCAGGGATGGTGCCGGTCAGCTGCCAGTGGCTCCTCTACTATGATATCGATATCGTTTTTAGGCAGGCCAAATACTTTGCCCAACTCGCGGATGATCGATCGCCCTTTGAAGGTATTGTAGGTAGCGAGTAGGGCAGTGTGCTCAGCGCCATGGCGCTTAAATATATAATCGGTGACATCATCGCGTTCGCTCCATGAAAAGTCTATATCAAAATCAGGCGGGCTGGTACGGTGCGGATTGATAAATCGTTCGAAATACAAGTCCAATTCCAATGGATCTACATCGGTGATGCCCAGATTATAGGCAACGATACTGTTTGCTCCGCTGCCTCTTCCCACATGATGATAACCCGCACTGCGTGCATAGCGTACAATATCCCAGGTAATGAGAAAATAAGCGGCAAAGCCCAGCTTAAATATCACCTGCAATTCTTTTTCGGTGCGATCGTATGCCCGGACATGTACATTACCATAGCGCCGGCGACATCCCTCGCGCGCGAGTTTGCACAAGAGATCGTAATCGCCGGCTATGCTATTGGTAAATGTTTTTTTATTCACCTGTTCAAATCCCGATTCGAGATCTATCTCACAGCTATCGAGTATGGTTTCGGTACGCCTGAGCAGATCGGGATACAATTCATATGCTTTGCGGAAATGCTCTATGGGCATGAGATGATCTTGCTCTGAAGTGAGATCGGTAGCGCTGAGCTTGGTATGCACTATATTTTTATCTATGCAACGCAGTAGTTTATGTACTCGATGGCCTTCACGGTCTAGATGGTTGGCCGTGGCAAATGCTATTAGCTTTTCAGGCCGTTGCTTTACCGGCGATGAAAACAGGCTGCCTGTCTCATGCGGTGCTATACCATAGTACTCATAGTCGTAAAAATCGTCTATAGATTTTGATAGTGACCGGTATATAAGATAACAGTTTTGCAGTGGCGGTGCTAAAGCCGGTAGCGGCTCATTGGCAAGTGAACTGTGCGTGAGCAATGCACAGAGCTCTTTCCATCCTTCCCGATTTTTAGCTATGCCGGTATACAGATATTTATGATCTGCATCTCGAAACTCTATACCCAGTAGTCCTCTCAGAGAGCCGACTTTTTTACATGCCTGCAACCACTCATAACTGGCTGAGGTATTATTGATATCGGCAAGTACCATGCAGGTATAGCCCAGGCGCGCTGCTTCAGTAGCCAGCTGAGCTGGGGAGAGCGTGCCGAAGCGCATGGAGTAGTAGCTATGACTATTGAGGTACATCGCGTAAATGTCGAATAATTCGACAAATATAAGCGAAATTTAATGAGTGTCAAGGGGGGTGTCAAGCGGAGGTCAAATTTTGTGCATAAGGTATGAGAGTTTGCTTTTTTGTTTTTGACTTCCTTGAGGGTAGCCATTGAGGAAGTTATCCAATGAAAATTTCAAACAGTATTTTAAAATTGAAAATGTTGATTATGCAAAAAAAAATCGGTAACTCGACAGGAGTGATTATTTCCAAAACCTTATTAGAAGGATGCGAGATAGGTGATGAAATAGAGGTGAATAAAATAGAAGACATGGTATTATTAAACCCTTTAAAGAGAAGGCCAAGGCAAGGCTGGGACTAAGCATTCAAAACTGCAATGAAAAAAGGAGATATACCTGAGGGCGATTTATTTGAAGGCATGGGAAATAATTTTGACAAGGATGAATGGTAAATCGACAGTAGTAACCAGATTTGAAATTTGGTTAGTTAGCCTGGCTCCAACTAAAGGATCAGAAATTACAAAAACAAGACCCTGTGTAATTATTTCTCCTGATTCATAAATAATAATTTGAATACAGTAATCATTGCACCGCTAGCACACGCATTAAAAAATTATCCCACCAGGATTAATTTTGTATTCAATAATCAAACAAGCCAGATTGCACTGGATCATATAAGGACAGTGGATAAAAAAGAAAGATTAGTAAAAAAAGTAGGTGAATTAAGTAAGCCTATGGCACTTGCTTTATCTCAAATGCTAATTGAATTGTTTGAGTATTAGTATTGGAAAATATTCGTGGCAAGATGATTCCATGATCCAATCGACTTGGATCATGAACTGATCTTCTGTTCAGCAGACTACCATTTCCACATCAATTTCAGCGTAAACCAGTTAAACTTATATCCGGTGCCTGTATTGGATGCAACATTACTTGTCTGGTATTTTAATGAAGTTTCGAAATGAGACCGACGGTAACTCAGCTCAGTCTGAAGTCTGAAAGCAGGTTCCCATGCATTTTCTTCTATTTTTTGCAGACCGGCAGCGGCCTGGGTTTGATAGAAAAATTTATCAGAGGCAAAAACAGAGGCGCTGTAATCCACAAAAGATTCTGTACTAAAATACTGATTGGGTGCAAAATAGCCCTTGCCTATCTGGTCTTTGTAATGTAAAGCTGAAAAGTTTATTCCGCCTTTTAAAGTGGGTTCGTTCCTGAATACTCGATACAATGAACCAAAAAACTGCATTCGTTGATTTTGATCACTCATCATACCTAGGCTTCCCTGCGAATAAAAGCCGGTTTTGCCACTTATCATGAGGTGGGTAATATATCCTATTGACTGATTTCTAATGTTTTTACCCAATAATTCGGCGGTAAAACTCATCACATCTGTTGAATAAGACAAACTAAGCATGCGACGGTCATTGGGTTGATACTTTATTAATTGCTGACCGGTCAAGGCAGTGTATCCAATTCCATTTGCGGATTGTACCTGGATCAAGTGAAGCTCGGATTCTGCTTTCCATGCATCTGCTAATTTCCCGCTAAGATTGGCATGGGCATAATTTGATTTAGCCTGGTTCCCATCCTGTGAATGATATACACTTTGACCAATGCCTAACCTTACTGGATATTTTTTGGCCGCCGATTGTTGCCACCAAATATTTTTATCTGTGCGGGTGTTTTTTGCTATATCCTGAAAATAACTCAATTCTAATCCGGCAGATTGAATTTGATTTGCGTTTAGTTTGCTTAAATACAAATTGTATTCCTTATCAGAAAAATGCACTTTGGAATTTTCCATGACTTGTTTAGACTGTGGAATCAGTTGCTTTCCGAGCAATACTTCTGCATATTCCAGTAAATACTGTTTTTCGGGATAGGCTATGGCCAATGAATCGTAATGTCTTAGCCCTTGTATGTAATTACCAGATGTCGTATACAATCTTGATTGCAACACTAGTTTTTGCGATGGCGAAAGCAGTGTATCCACTGAGGCTAAAAACCGGGAAGCCTGACGAGTCTGTACATTCCACAGCAAGGCATTGAAGTAATTGATCACTGCATTTGGATGGGTTTTATTTTGTTCCCATGCTGTCTTGGCATATCGCAATGCTTTTACCGGATGGTGATCCATAAATAGCGCATATGATAAGTTTATCCGGGTGATGGTAGCTTCAAAATTTAAGGGTATTAATCGTTGGTAGGTCATTACGGCCTCACCAAAATTTTTATCCTGCAACGATAGATCTCCTCTTAGTAATAATACCGATGCATCGTTGCTTTGAGCCACTAAGATAGTATCTAAGGTGATCAATGCCGCATGATAATTTCCATCTGCACGCAGTCGGAGTGCCTGCTGGATCAATCGTTCTCTTTCTTCACTTGATATATCCGGAGTTTGAGCCGGTAATTTTACTGCAGTAAATGAAAGTATTATCAGTATAACCAGGAAATGCAATTGAAAAAATTTCATGATCGTCATTTTATTATTTATAACTAGGCAGCAGGAAGAATTGCTATTTTGACAAATAAATCGATCTGGGTGATTATTACCCATCTTTCGATTATAGAATTTCTTCGATAAACCAGAACCAATTCTTTATTGACCTGAGAAAGACAATAATGAGTATGGATCACTTCGTTTATACCACTCAGGTCGGTATGATTTACATTGCGGGCATCTAGATATACTCTGTTGCAGTCGAGGTCAAGACAATGTTTTACATGATCCCGTAAAGCAACAATTTCAGCTCCTTTAAGTTGATTAAAACCTGAGATACAGACGCAATTGTGCTCCCGGTTTGCAATTGGCAGATTTGTAACTGAATGATACATGTTTTTTTATTTTTTTAGTATTAATTTTTTTA
>CAYNIG010000134.1:0-12368 GCA_964396995.1 uncultured Saprospiraceae bacterium
GGTGACTTTCCTCGAATGTCTTACGATGAAGCAATGAAATGGTATGGTATAGACAAGCCTGATCTCCGATTTGGTATGCTCATTCATGAAATGGGGGATCTGGTTAAAGGCAAAGGTTTTAATGTCTTTGATGCTGTTCCATACATCGGTGCATTAGTGGTGGAAGGAAAGTCCGAATCGTTTAGTAATAAAGAAATAAAAGAGCTGACAGAGTGGGTGCAAAGGCCACAGATTGGAGCAAAAGGCCTCGTCCATGTAAAATACAACCTGGATGGTAGTTTTAAGTCATCGGTAGATAAATTTTATACTCAGGAAGAGCTCAAATCCTGGGCAGATCATACCCATGCTAAGCCGGGTGATCTGATTTTGTTGCTGAGTGGTGAACAGGAAAAAACGCGAAAACAGCTGGGAGAGCTGAGATTGGAATTGGGCCGGAAACTTGAATTGATACAAAATGGAGTATTCAAGCCGCTCTGGGTATTGGACTTTCCCTTGCTTGAATGGGATGAAACTGCCGGCAGGTATTTTGCCATGCATCATCCCTTCACCTCTCCTAAACCCAATGATCTGGAGAAAATGGCAAGTAACGATAAGGAGGTGCTGGCAGGGATAAGAGCAGATGCCTACGACTTAGTCATTAATGGCACTGAAGTAGGTGGGGGATCTATTCGTATACATGATCGGGAATTACAATCTAAAAACTTTAAATTGCTTGGTTTTACACCGGAACAGGCATTGGATCAATTCGGGTTTTTATTAAATGCATTTGAATATGGTGCACCTCCTCATGGTGGTATTGCGTTCGGTTTTGACCGAATGTGTGCAGTAATGCAGGGCCAGACCTCCATTAGAGATTATATTGCATTCCCAAAGAATAATACCGGAAGAGATATGATGATTGAGGCACCGGGTGCGCTTGAAGAAGCTCAATTGAAGGAATTGAATCTGAAAGTGACTATATAAAAGGGAAACTTATGGCTTCATTTCAGATACTTTTTTAGTATCGGAACCCAAATATCATACCCTGCATTATTCATGTGCAGTTTATCCGAGACGAAAATATTTTCTTTAGGTCTGCCATCTTGACCGAGCATAACATCCCAAATATTTATAAATTGGAAGTTGGGTTGACTGCTCGAATATTCCCTAACCAGTGCGTTGAATTCCTTGAATTTTGGCGCGAGATGCCACCTGGATGGACTGGGTTTTGCGGAAATAAACAGTATTTCTGTCTCAGGTAAATGGTATCGGATTTCCCTTGCCAGATTTAAATATCGATTGAATCCTTCCCTGGCAGGTAATGCAGTGTCGGTAGCAAAATCATTTTCTCCGCAATAGATAAATACTTGCCTGGGCTGGTAACGGTAAATGGTGGCATTTGCATGTTTGAATACATCGCCCAGGGAAGACCCTCCAAAACCCCGATTAATGATTTTATGACCTGGAAACCGATCCTGCACATCCTTCCATAGGGTGAATGTCGAGCTCCCTACAAATACAATCTGACCTTTTTCTTTAGGATGCAAACTATCATCTTTATGGAAAGCCAATATTTCTGCCGCAAAGGGGACTGCCTGCCCCTGAACTTTAGGGAGTATAAAAAGTATGCAGAATGAAAGGAAACACACACGATAGGATAAAAAATTTTTAATCTGGCAAAACATCATAAACGGATGAGCATTTGGAATTAAAAGATCAGAAAACAAAGTTTATTGTTCACCCAACAGTTTTTGAGCATCCACAAATTCCCTGAACGCTTTGCGATACGTTTCTCCTATAGGAATTGAAGTCCCGTTTATTTCAACTGAATCTTTGTGAATACTCTGTATCCAATCCAGGGCAATAATATAAGAATGGTGAATTCGTAAAAACTTATCTTTGGATAAAACAGCTTCCAGGTTTTTCATTCGCTGGAGGCTAACAATTTTCTGAGTTTTAGTGTAAATACTTACATAATCTTTGAGGCCCTCAATATATAAGATATCACCGAGGTTTACTTTTACCAGTTTAGTACCGTCTTTTACGTATAATGTATCTCCTTGTGAAAGCACTTGCTGGCGCTCTGCAGATTTACTGTTTATTCTTTTTTTAGCTTTAGAAACAGCCACTATAAATCGGTCAAACAATACGGGCTTGAGCAGGTAGTCTGCAACATCCAAATCGAATCCATCCAATGCATACTCGCTGTATGCTGTGGTAAGAATGGTAACCGGTTTGTCTTCCAGTAATTTTAAAAGACTCAGGCCGGTGAGATCGGGCATTTGAATATCCAGGAATAATATATCGACACTATTGTTCTGTAAGTATTGCAGTCCTTTAAATGAATCTGCAAAGCTTTCGACCAGGGTTAGTTCTTCATCTTTTTTTATGTATTCTTCCAATAGTTTTCGAGCCAATGGCTCATCATCTAAGACGACGCAAGTATACATATAGATCAGGACAATTGAACCTCTAAGTTAGCAGTATATTGATTATTCGAAGCACTAAATTCCAGTTTGTGTCTTTCAGGATAGTTTAGTATCAATCTTCTTTTTAGGTTTTCTAGTCCAACCCCCGAATTGGAAGAGGCTGATGCACCACTATTTATATTGATGCTGTTTTGTACAAATAAGGTTATGGTCTTGTTTCGGCAATCCAGGTTTGCTTTTATCCAACTGGGATGACTATTGGAGACGCCGTGTTTGAATGCATTTTCCAGAAAGGGTATCAGCAACAGAGGCATGATTTGTTTATTGGAAGGATCGCCCGTGATATTAAAATCTATAGGCGTATTATTATTTAGTCTCAGTTTCTCCAGGGAGATGTAATTTTTAATGTATTCTATTTCTTTTTCGAGTGAAACCGTATCATGGTTGCAATCGTAGACCATATAGCGCATCATTTGTGAAAGCCTTGAGATCACTTCGGTTGTCTGGGGAGAATTACTATAAGCCAGCGAATATAAATTATTTAAAGTATTAAACAGGAAATGGGGATTGATCTGATTGCGTAAAAACTTTAATTCAGCTGTAAGCTTTTCATTTTTGAATTTTGTTTTTTGCTCTTCCAGTTCCTGCCATTCAGTAAAAAAACGCAATGAAGCTACAAATGCTGAAACCAATACGGATGTGACAAAGGAGCCCACGGCAAACCGGATGCTGTAATAAAAACCTTCATGGTGCGTATAACCATCTACAATCATTCTTTTCAAAGGAATGTACATAGCCAATACCACCGCAGCCATAGCTGCAAATTCCATGGTATACTTCATTCCATTTTTTGAAATAAAATACCGCGGTAAAATGATAAAGTAATTTAGATAAGCCACTACGGCAAGAAACAGTGTATGAGTGAGTGCATTGATGAATATCTCCAGAAATGGAGTAACTTCAGATCTGGGTCGGTTGCTGATCTGATAAAAGAAAAATGAAAAATACACCAGCCAAAAAAGAAGGTGAATAATTTTCATTCTATGTTTTTGTGCAAATACTTGCATATTTAGTATTATGATACCACAAAATTAAGCCACATCCGGGCCAAATCATACCTGTTGATGGTAAAACAGATGTTTTCTCGACTTGCAGGTATTATTATTCTACAAATCAACTATTATTTTGAATTTATCTGGACTGTACCTTTTTATTAAAGATTTAAGGACTTGTTAATGCCTTCTGAGAGAGACGATTAAATGAAGGTGATTGTCGAATGGGTCCACTACCACTTAAATTCTAATAGTAATTTTGAGTCCAAGATGCCAAATCAATTAAACTTTATGAAAAACATTTTATTTTTCTTACTTGCATTATTGGGTTTCCAAAGCAATGCCCAGAATATAAAAGGCAATGCAGTTGTTGAAGGTATTTTAGTGGATACTGCCAGCAAAAAGCCTATCGAATTTGCCACCATTGCCTTGATCGATGCGACCTCTAATCAGATATTGGATGGAACGGTAACAGATGAAAAAGGAGCATTCCTTTTAAAAGATATTTCTGCTGGCTCTTATATATTAGAGTTCGAATTTTTAGGTTACACCAAGAAAAGAATGAGTCTGAACATAAAAGAGGGAGCTAAATTAAAATTAAACAAAATTTTTCTTTCCCAGGAGTCTGTAACTCTTAAAGAAGTGACGGTCGAGGGACAATCGCAGGTAATAGAAGAAAAAGTGGACAGGTTGGTTTACAATGCAGAAAAAGACATTACCAGTAAAGGGGGTGATGCATCCGATGTAATGCGTAATGTTCCCCTGCTTACGGTTGACCTTGATGGGAATGTAAGCCTCCGGGGCAGTTCCAATGTGCGGGTATTGATCAATAATAAACCATCCAGTATTATGGCCGGAAGTGTTGCAGACGCACTAAAACAAATTCCTGCAGATATGATCAAATCAATTGAGGTAATCACCAGCCCGGGTGCCCGGTATGAATCTGAAGGATCATCAGGGATCATAAATATCATTACTAAAAAACAAACTTTGCAAGGTCTTACCCTGGGAGTGGATATCAGTGGTGGTAACAGGGGAGCCATGCTCGGTTTAAATGGAAATTATCGTCGGGGTAATATGGGTTTTAGCCTTCGGGGACATGGTAGGGCAGAGTATAATGTAAAAGGCGCATTTGAAAACGTTCAATCTACTCAGACTTTATTGGGCTTACAATCTACCACTCAATCAGCCTCCACATTGAGACAAGGGGCTAATGGTAATTATAATTTTGGATACGACTGGGATATTACCAAAAAATCAAACTTTTCTGCGGGTATCCGATTTGGAACACGCAGCGGATTAAATTTCCAGGATGACCTGCGTACAGTAACGAGATTACCAAATGTTCCGACACCATTAATATCGGCAAGAAATGTAGACAGTAAAGATATTAATTTCAGTTATGACATAAATACAACCTATACCTATTCCATTTCACCTGAAAAGGAGTTAAGTATTCTGGGATTATACTCGAGAAATAACAGAAATAACAGTTTTGAAGCGGACTTATTGAATAATGTTGACTTTCAAACCATAACAGCCAGGCAGAAAAACGATAATATCAGTTTTAATGAAGAATCTACTTTGGAGGTGAACTACCAGGCACCCACAAGCAAAAGATCGTTGATAGAGTTTGGAGGTAAAGGTATTTTCAGAACTGCCAACAGCGACTATCAATATTATTTTTCTGAAGGAAATTCAGGCGTATATACATTAGATGAATCTCGTGCTTCCAATGTACTGGATTACAACCAGACCGTTGGCGCAGGATATTTATCTTATACATTGAGCACACGAAATAAATTTACTATAAAAGCCGGTAGCAGGTTGGAATACACCGATATCACTGCTGCTTTTGAAACCGGATCTGCCAATAAAATTCCTTCCTACTGGAGCGTGGTACCCAGTATTAATGTTTCCAAACCCCTTTCTCAGAAAGTAACACTAAAAGCAGCTTACAATAAGCGCATTCAAAGACCGGGTATTCAATTTTTAAATCCAAACGTAAATGAATCAAATCCTACCAACATCAGTGTTGGAAATCCATACCTTGATCCTGAATTAACCGATAACTATGAACTGACTACCAGTATTAATTTAAAAGGAATCTTCCTTACAACTGCTGTATTTTACAGATATACAGGAAATTCCATTACCAGCCTAAAGGACACATTCTCTGTGCGAAACCCCAACCCGGGAGTAGAAGGATCCGTGCCGGCTATACGTACTACATACCAGAATATAGGGAATGAAAATACAGTAGGATTTAATGTGTTTGGAAATGTCACATTGTTTAAAATTTGGTCATTGAATGGCGGCTTTGATGTTTATAATGTTTACCTTTCTAATAACAATCCCAACCCCAACTATGCAAGTTCAAATTCGGGTTTAGTCATTGGTGGTCGTATGTTTACCAACGTACGATTTAAGAACGGATGGGGTATTCAAGGTGGCGGTGGAGGTCGAGGTAGGCAAATCAATTTACAGGGAAATTCCGGTGGATTCATGTTCTACAGCCTTGGATTGCGTAAAAACTTCAGTGACGGAAAAGGGAATTTCAGTATTTCAGCAGAAAACTTTTTTAATCATCCCTTCAGCCAGATATCAAGATCAAAATCCAATTTGCTGGATCAAATCAATACCAATAGTTTTTATAATGCAGGTATCAGAGCAGGGATCAGCTATAGATTTGGAAAAATGAGCTTCCAGGAAAAGAGAAGAAAATCAATAAATAATGACGACCTGAAATCAGAAGGCGGAGGCGGAATGGGTGGTGGAGAAAATGGTGGTGGTTCAGAGGGAAACCAAAATACGGGTACTAACAGACCTGGAAATGGACAAAGACCCAATACTGCTGGAGCAAACTCCATACCGGGCCAAAGACCACAAGGTGCCGGTACTACAACCAATCCACAGGTAAACAATCCATCAGGCATGCAAGGCAGAACTGGTTCTAATCAGGGTGATCCTAAAATCATGCACGATACGTTAAAGTTAAATTCAGAACAAATCAAAGCATTTGATGAGATTGATCAAAAATACCGCACCAAAATGCGCTCTCTGATGGAGGAAAGCAGAGCCAGTGGCACCAGCCGGGAAGAAATGAGACCTAAATTGGAGGCTTTAAGATCTGAACAGGAATCAGAACTAAAATCAATACTAAGCGAAGAACAGCTAAGCCTTTACAAAAGAATAGTGGCCGAAAGATCGGCTCGTTTTCAGCAAGGCGGTGGTCCGAGACAATAAAGGTTGATTTAATATAGAGTTTAAAAAAAGTGAAAAGGGATGACAGAGATGTCATCCCTTACTTTTTTATAAATATATCCTTTCGTTAATTATCAATATTTTATGTATATAATAATAAAAATCTTTGTTATATATTGATATAATGTGTTTTATATATTGCACTAAAATGTAATATTAGCTACATTCGCCTGAAATAATCTTGAATCAAGTTATCTATGGGCAAGAAAAAGTCAGGTAAACCTTTTTGGAAAAGTATCAATTTCAAGGATGAGCGTTGGGGTAAAGTGACCGGGGTAGCGGTTATGTTTTTTGCAATTCTCTTGTTTATAAGTATGGTGTCGTATTTGTTTACCTGGAGATTCGACCAGGATAAAGTACTGACTTTTTCATGGAGAATTTTTTTACAGAAAGACCTTGCGATGGCTAATGCCCTGGGACGATTTGGTGCATTTCTTTCACATCAGGTAATCTATTGGAGCTGCGGACTGCCTGCCTTTGGATTGGTCTACTTACTTGGTATGTATGCGTGGAAATGGATGCAGCGGGCCAAGTACAGCCTGGTGGTACGCACACTCACCGTATTATGGGCCATAATGTATTTGTCAGTGCTCCTTGAATCCATTTTCAGGAACTCAGCATTTCCGTGGGGTGGAGCGATTGGTGAGTGGGTATCACTCTATATTCAAAACTTTTTGGGCATTCTTGGACTTTTTGGTTTGTTGGTTATAATTATATTAGGGATTTTGGTTTGGAATTACAATCCTGATTTCTCTGCCATACAATTACCAAATTTCCAGTTGGCTGGGGGAGAAAATTCTTATTTTAACCTTAAATCGGCTTTTTCTTATTTTAGGAAATCAAATGTTGAGATTGAAGCAGGATCATCAGTCAGTCAGGCACCTCCTGCTCAGGATAATTCAGTAGTAACCCTCAGGCCCGGTGGAAACAGAAATGATATAGAATTTGAAGACCTGGTACCAGGTAAGCCGGCAACGATGGTTTCTCTAGATGATGACCTGATCATCAATAATGAAGCCGAAGGCTACAAACCACAATATGCTGATTTGAATGGACTTAGGGAAGAAACTACATTGGAATTTGAAGAAATTTTAGCAGCGAACAAGAGTTTGGCAAAATCCGGTGACGATGGGCTTACCTTGGAAATAAATGAACCCGTTGCTGAGCCGGTAGCAGAAAGTGTAAACTATACAGACAGGGAAGTACAGCCTGCAGGCGAGATAAATGAAATAGAGAATAATGTGACAGAACTAGCCAAAGAAGTAGATTATGCATCTTTGGAACCTTATGATCCGGATGCAGAATTGTCCAAATATCAAATGCCTTCATTCGATCTGTTGGCAGATTACTCTGACCAGAATGTGGAAATCGATCGTACCGAGCTTGAAGCCAATAAAGATCAGATTATTGAGACTTTATTGCATTATAAAATAGAAATCACCAAAATCAGAGCCACCGTAGGTCCCACTGTGACTTTGTATGAAATCATTCCTGCTCCGGGAGTACGAATTTCAAAGATCAAAAACCTCGAAGACGATATCGCTCTCAATTTATCAGCACTGGGTATTCGTATTATTGCTCCTATACCAGGTAAAGGAACAATAGGTATTGAAGTACCCAATAAGAAAAAGCAAATAGTTTCATTAAAAGAAGTAATGATTTCGGAGAAATTCCAGAACTCCAAAATGGATTTACCCATTGCATTAGGAAAAACCATATCCAATGAAGTATTCGTAGCTGACCTGGCTAAGATGCCGCACTTGCTTATAGCCGGCGCTACTGGCCAGGGTAAGTCAGTAGGTATCAATGCGATCCTGATGTCTTTATTATATCGCAAACATCCTTCACAGGTTAAGCTGGTGTTGATAGATCCCAAAAAAGTGGAATTATTCCCCTATGCTAAACTGGAAAATCATTTCCTTGCTTATTTACCCGATCAGGATGAGCCCATCACTACCGAGACCAATAAGGTGGTGCACACCTTGAATTCGCTTTGTATCGAAATGGATACCCGATACGATATTTTGAAAAAGGCAGAAGCCAGAAATATAAAAGAGTACAATAAAAAATTCATGGCACGCCAGCTTAATCCGCAAAAAGGCCATAGGTATCTTCCATTTATAGTACTGGTCATAGATGAGTTTGCGGATATGATCATGACAGCGGGTAAGGAAGTAGAGTTGCCGATTGGAAGATTGGCTCAGCTGGCCCGTGCAGTAGGCATACATTTAATCATTGCGACCCAGCGTCCATCAGTAAACATCATTACCGGTGTGATCAAAGCTAACTTTCCAGCCAGATTAGCGTTCAAAGTTTCATCGAAAGTAGACTCGAGAACTATTCTCGACACCGGAGGTGCAGATCAATTGATCGGTAATGGAGACATGCTGCTGAGTGTAGGCGGAGATGCTATCCGATTGCAATGTGCATTTGTAGATACTCCTGAAGTAGAGTCAGTTTTAAATTTTATACATGATCAGCGTGGCTTCCCTACACCGTATTTCTTGCCTGAGTACACTGGTGAAGATGGGCCAGGTGGGGCAGACAAAGCAGTATTGGAAGATCTAGATGAAATGTTGGATGATGCAGCCAGATTGGTGGTGCAAAATCAACACGGCAGTACTTCTATGATTCAACGCAGATTAAAATTGGGTTATAACAGGGCAGGCAGAATCATGGACCAATTGGAACTACTCGGCATTGTCGGGGCAGGTGAAGGATCCAAACCAAGGGAAGTTTTGGTGCAAAGCGAACAGGAGCTCATGAGAATCCTGGAAAGAATCCGGGGTGGTAAAGAAAAAGATACTTTGTTCTGATAAGTCCTATTTTTGTGCTTCTTAACTTCAAGTTCTTATATTGGAAAATAAATCGAAAGGTAAGTCCCATTGGGATTTTATTTACAGCACGAAAACCACTGAACAGCTAAGCTGGACTCAATCTGTACCGACTACCTCATTGGCGTTTATCCAATCCTTTCAATTGACGAACGAAGCCAGTATCATCGATGTAGGTGGCGGAGAAAGTACCCTGGTAGACCACCTTCTTAGATTAGGATATACGAAAATTACCGTGCTGGATATTTCATCTGCTGCAATCGAAAGAGCAAAACTAAGATTGGGAAAATTAGCCGATAAAGTCAATTGGGTTGTCAGCGATATCCTGGATTATGCACCCGATACTAAATTTGACATTTGGCACGATAGGGCCACCTTTCATTTTCTTACTGAATTGGATCAAATACACAAATACATTGAAATCACCGGAAAAGGGGTAAAAAAGTATTTGACCTTGGGTACATTTTCAATTGATGGACCAACAAAATGCAGCGGTTTGCCTGTAAAACAATATGATGAGAGGCAATTGAATGAGACTTTGGATTCGGTTTTTACCAAAATTAAGTGTATTACTGAAGACCATATCACTCCTTTCGCAACCAGGCAAAATTTTTTATTTTGCAGTTTCAGGAGGAAATGAAAAAAGCATTTCTGAAGATACATTTCCGATTTTAAGCATTTAAATAAATTTCACAAAGTCCCATTTTGGTATATTTCACTTAGGATCAGATTCAACACAACCTTTTATTGGGACAGCTCAAAACGCGATGATTGACACTGTAGCCAATACGGTGGTTTCAGGAATTGCTGGTGGAGCAATTGGTTGGTATTTGGGTTGGAATAAATAACGGTTGCCCGGAGGCCACGGGTAGATAAATTCCCCATTATAAACGCAAAGAATTATTAGGGTCATATCAATATACTGTCCTTGTCAATACATTGGGTGAATGCAGAAACGGGTTACCAGGTTGCATAGTGACTTTAATCTGGCACTTCACGCTTGCAGGGCTAACCATTTTCGATGAGACAGGAGTAAAGCACATTTGGTTTTATTGGATGCAGAATCGGCATCAGCACGAATCTGATATTTAGTTTTCACCGGATTCTATCCTCACGGATTTTTTTCATTGTGTTTTTATCATTACTTCCATTATCACCTTCGAGGGAAATTTTATGAAATAGAATAAGTTGTTGATGTTGGAAATAAAAATGGTGAAGTTCTTCTAATCCTTTAATTTTAATTTCATCATAATATCTGTTTGTTCATCATTCCCTAATTTGAATATGTGTTTATCGAATTCTACAAATCCATTTTTTTTATAGAATTGGATGGCCCTTGGATTCTCTTCCCATACCCCTAACCAAACAAAGTCAGCATCTGTTGTTTTTGCTACCTGAATTGCTTTTTCATATAATAATTGGCCGACTTTTTTACCGTGAAATTCTCTTAGTACATAAATTCTTTCTATTTCCAATGCTCTTTCTGCCTTTATTTCAGTCTGTGCATTTCCAAAGTTTAGTTTTAGATAGCCAATGATCTCACCATCACCTATTGCAAAGTAAAACTCGGAATCTGTATTGCTTAATTCTGCAAGAAGTTTTTCGGTGGAAAAACTCTCCTGCAGGTATTTTACCATGTTTTCTTCTGAGTTTACTGAAGAAAATGTTTCCGTAAAAGTATCACGACCTATCTTTTGTAAACTCCCGAGATCTTCAAATTGGACTTTCGCAATAGTAATATTTTCCATGAATAACGATGGTCGAAGAGTGAATGTATCGAATCAATTAATATCATTTACTATTGGTATTGCTGATTGGGTACATTAAACATCCATCGAATTCCAAATCTATCCAGGCACACTCCCCAGTAACCCCAGAATTCATCATGAGGTGCAACACATTCTTTGCCATCAACGAAAAGCGAATTATACAATCGGTCTGCTTCTTCTTTGGTATCTGGTTCGAGACTGATCGTTGTATTATTACCGATAATTAATTTATGCCCCATACTTTCAATCATATCAGTACCCATGATGAGAGTACCACCTAAAATGGGTAGTGATACATGCATGACCATTTTTTTTTCAGCATCAGAGAGCTGAGGCATGCCCTCCTGTGTTGGTATATCCTCCATTCGCATTATAGGAGAAGCAAATTCTGTACGGAAGATGGATTTATAAGTAGTAAATGCTTCTTCGGCGTTGCCCTTAAAGTTTAAGTAAATATTTGTTCTTGCCATTTAATTGGTTTTTTATTAATAAACTATTTTTTTTTCTTCTTGGCTGCTTTTGCTACACTGTTATATTCCAGGCATAGGTTTATCCAATAGTCAAATTGTTTTTTCGTTTTCATCCCCTCATCCCCTACAAATACATAACCTTTCATGGGTTTGCCGGTAAACACCATTTCACGGCAGCCGGTTTTTTGTAAAGCCTGTTCATAACTATCCGGATGAATGCGACACATCATTTCATCTTTCACTACTCCCATACACATTTTTCCATTGATCATAAAGCACGTTCCGCCAAACATGTATTTTTCTTCCACATTGGGCAGGTGAGCTATTGCTTCACGAATCCGATCATTTAATTTTTCATTAAAAGCCATACATGAAGGTATATTTTTTATATAAAAAATTTCAGCCCAGAATGGATTTTTTTTAAGCTTGTGAGAGAAATAGAAGTGAATTATTACTATTTACTTGTGCTAAATCTTGAAAGCTAAATAGGGTCTGCTGGTTAAGTATAATTTTTTTTTTGCCATTCTTTCTTTGTCCGCCAAAGAAAGAATCAAAGAAAGCTCGTCAGAAA
>CAYNIG010000135.1:0-12323 GCA_964396995.1 uncultured Saprospiraceae bacterium
CACGGCGCGGTTTAGCGAAAATATGGAGGCGCTGAAACATAATTTTTTGTTCAGGCGATACTTTAAAAAGCTAGAAAAAGAAAGACAAGACTCGGTAAAGAAAAGTCAAAACAGGAAATAAAGAAATAATACCCGGATAGGAATCTATCCCATTAAAGAATTTACTTTGTACATTTGATTACGAAAAAAAGTTAATCTCTCTACTAAAACTTGGTCGCATGGAAAAATCTATTAAAGTATTGGTAGTGGGCTGTGGCAACATGGGAGCCTCCCATGCCAAAGCATATCATCAAATCGATGGATTTGAGATCTGTGGGATAGTCTCTACCGGTAAAAGCAAAGAAGTATTAAACAAGGCTTTGGGCGGGGGCTTTCCTTTGTTTACAGATCTTACTACCGCATTAAAAGTAACCGAGCCCGATGCAGTATGTATCTCTACGTACCCCGATACCCACGAAGCTTTCGCTATACAAGCATTGCAATTTGGCTGTCATGTATTTATCGAAAAACCCTTAGCCGATACGGTAGAAGGGGCTATACGTGTCATGCAAACTGCTCAGAGAGTGAATAAGAAGTTGGTCGTAGGCTATATTCTGCGGCATCATCCTTCCTGGGCTAAATTTGTGGAAATCGCCCAGACTCTGGGCAAACCACTCGTCATGCGGATGAACCTCAACCAGCAAAGTCATGGCTATATGTGGGATGTACACCGCAACCTGATGAAAAGCCTGAGTCCTATCGTGGACTGTGCTGTGCATTATATAGATATTATGTGTATGATGACGAGAGCAAAGCCTTTGCAAGTAACCGCCATCGGGGCCAGGCTGACCAATGATATACCGGAAACCAATTATAATTATGGTCAGTTGCAAATCCGGTTTGAAGATGGATCCATTGGCTGGTACGAAGCTGGCTGGGGTCCTATGATGAGTGAAACCGCTTTTTTTATCAAAGATGTAATTGGGCCAAAAGGGTGTATATCCATCGTGGCTAAATCTGCCGGAGGAAAAGGTAATTCTTCGGATATTGACTCCCATTCCAAAACGGAATCATTACTCCTGCATCATGCCGATATAGATGCCAAAAATGAATTTACCAAACCCGATGAATGGCTAGATCTGCACGATGAACCAGATCACCAGGAACTATGCAATCGCGAACAGCGCTATTTTCTGAAAGCCATTCAGGAAGATATCGACCTTACTGACCATATGAATGATGCAGTGAATAGTCTGAAAATTGCCTTTGCGTGCGATGAATCGGTGAGAACCGGGGAGGTGGTGAAATTATAAATCGATTTACCCTTTCACACTCCAAACACCTTTCTTACATTCACCAAATCCACTTTGTGAGCATCCACTGCATTCATCGAATTTGCACTTTTTTCTTCCACACATTGTTCTATCACCAGATGAGGTTTTATTTTCATTTTATTTAGTTCTGTAGCCAGGCGATTATAATCAATATCTCCGTTTCCGGTAAAAGTTTCAGTCCAGATTCCATCTTTGGATTGTCTGATATGCAGTTCTACTATTCTATGTCCATATAATCTCAATACATCAAATACAGCAATCGCCGAGTTTTCAGTACCGCGGTATATCCAATGTACATCCATACAAAAGGACATATTTTTGGGATCTGTATTTTGAAGCATGTGGTGAAATTCCCTGGCTCCCGCTCGCATTTCCATATCATGAGTATGGTAAGCGAGGGTGATTCCTTTAGTTCGCAATGCAGTACCCAGTTCATTCAGTGCTTTGGCCTGGGTTATTAATTCCCCGTCCGTCTTATTTTGCTTATTGACCCAGGAGATAGGACTTGGATTGGTCACTATTATTTTAGTGCCGTATGATTGGACCAGGTCTGCTATAGCTAATATTGAACTGATGGAAGCGGATACTTCTGAGGAATTATGCATTATACTATTCACATATATAGAAGGCATACTAACCTTGTATTTTTTCAATATGCTTATCAATGCCTTGCCCATATCCACAGATAAAATATTAGGCTCTATAGCAGTCAGGCCGGATTGGGTATAAAGGTTGATATCCTCGTCTGTATTTTTACCCCATTCTTTACCTTCTCTTCCATAAAAAGTGTACCAATTATAGGTATTGCATGAAATGGGGTATCGTAGCTTTTGGCCATTGGCTGATATAGCGGAGATCAGCGGAACTGCCTTGATAAAATTTCTTCTTTTCATAATTGAAAAATAAATTTATTTCCTGAGCTTATCCATTCCAAAATACAACAAGCTATAGATATTTTGCATTTAGAACAGATAAGTCATTATTCACTACTTTTGACTGTGATAATGAAGAACCTTTATCTCCTCATCTTTGCCTGTAGTACTTTTTTTCTGCAAGCTCAGGAAGTGCAACGCTATATTTATGTGGCCGACGACCAGGGATGGATCCATATTTATGACATCAATAATAATCATCAATTTGTAAGAAAATTCGAGGTTCCGGGTTCAGGGGAGTATAAAGGAATATCGGCTGATGCGAAAAGAGGAAAGATATACCTAAGCTCGTATACCAATGATCAATTGGTATGTGTAGATCTATACTCGGAAAAAATAGATTGGTCGATACCTATTATTGGTTATCCCGATAGTCATGCACAGACACCAGATGGCAAGTACATCTATATCCCCAAAAGGCACGGTAAAAGCTGGGATATAATAGATACCGATAAGAAAAAAATAGTAACCAGTATACCAATTCCATATGGAAATCCTCACAATACCTGGTGTAGTAAAAATGGCAATACCATGTATTTAGCTGCTTTAGGTAATGAATACCTTTACGTGGCTGATGTAAAAAAACATAAAATAGTTAAACAAATCGGACCTTTCATGCCCAATCCGGATGAGCCCTGGGGCTGGACTCAAAAAAAGAAAGGACCCAAAGGCATTCGACCATTTGCCATAAGCCACGACGAAAATGAATGTTACGTAAACCTGGATGGTATATTAGGATATGAGATAGGCGACCTCAAGACCGGTGCACGTAAAGCCAGGGTGGAAGTGCAGGGTTTTGAATCCTTGCGAGGCAGTCACCTTACTACCAGTCATGGCATCAATATACCTCCCGGAAAAAGTGAAATCTGGGTTTCGAATGATGCCGGACCATATATCCATATTTTCGACTCCAATCGTCAGCCTCACACTAAATTAGCAGATATCAGACTCAGTGGAAAAAATGGATGGATCACATTTAATATAGATGGAAGCTATGGCTATGCGTCTTCCGGTGATGTAATAGAGGTGACCAGTCGACAAATAGTAGCCAAGGTTATTGTTTCTGAAAAATTACTTGAGATTCAATTTCAAAATGGTAAAGCAATCAAAACAGGAACCAGGTAATTTAAATCAGTATAAAGATGAATTTATGAATAGTCCCAAAGTAAAGATTTGTTGCATCAGTTCTCAGCAGGAAGCCATGCTGGCCATAAAACACGGGGCATCGGCTATTGGTTTGGTGGGCCATATGCCCTCAGGTCCGGGTATCATCACGGATGAATTAATAAAAGAAATTGCGAAAAGTACTCCACCACCCATTGCAACTTTTTTACTCACCAGCCATACCACTGCAGAAAGCATTGTGAACCACCATCAAAAAGTACATACAAACACCATACAGATTGTAGATAGCCTGGTAGATCAAAAGTATAATGAAATAAGGGCGGCTTTGCCATCAATCAAACTGGTCCAGGTAATCCATGTGGTAGATCCTAGTTCTATAGAGGAGGCAGTCAGAATTGCTGAGCATGTCGATGCCATATTACTCGATAGTGGCAATCCAAATTTAACGGTAAAAGAATTAGGCGGTACCGGCCGCGTGCACAATTGGAGCTTAAGCAGAAAAATCGTGGAAGCTATAAAAATACCCGTTTTTCTTGCTGGCGGGCTCAAGGCAGAAAATGTACGACAAGCAATGGATGAAGTAAATCCATACGGCTTAGACTTGTGTAGTGGTGTGAGAACGGATGGCAAACTGGATGAATGGAAACTGGAGCAGTTTTTTAAAACACTTTCCGCTTAATCATATCTTTAATTATCAATTTCCCGTATTCATGTGCCAGGGTTTCAGTAGAAGAAGGATTAAACGATTGACTCTGCACAGAATATACCATTTCATTTGTATTTACATTGTATAGATTGCTTTCCCAAAAATATTCCGTGTTGAGAAGATAATAATCCGGGTTGAGGAGTTGATTTTTGATATCAGTATAGTAGCCAAATGTTTCCTCCTGTATTATTTCGCCTCTTCTTGCATTAGCCAGGTCACCAATAATATAATTTTGAGATTTATTCAGCAATACAATAGTCATAACTGCATCTACATCCGTATCTTTTAATTTATCAAAAGTCTCTTTTTTGCTCATGATCTCAAATGATCCCGGGCCATATACCTTTAGCGCTGAAATAGCCTGATATCCTCTTTTGTTCAAATCTTCAGCCAGGTGATGCTCCATCCTTTCCTGAGTAAATCGATCATTGTCTTTGATCAATGCCAGCACCATGATGGTATTGAACTTGTTGGTTTTTGGATTGGCAGGTTGCCACGAATGTACAATTTTGGAAGTTGAACAGGACAGTAGAAATAACAAAATGCCGGCCTTGATTAAATATTTCATTTTATTAATAGATATGAGCATAAAGTTGATCACCTAACCTACATTTAAAATTGAGAAGGATCATCGAAAAAAATGACCTGTGTCATCAATCAGGAATACCAAAGTTCTTTTTGTTATGTTCATAACCTAAAGAAAGCTTGATGGTATGGTAATATAAATACAATCTTTATTTCCCCAAAGGAAGTTTACCTCTCTCTCCGGAATACCTATGGCTTACCCAAAGTCCTGAAAGCCAAACCTGTACTGATAAAGATAAACACAGATCCAAGTAAAAAAGCAGCCCCAGGAAATTGAAATGAATGCTCAGGCCGGGTAAAATAATAAAAAACAGAGGTCATCAATAACGGCCCAATAATGGTAGTCACTGACATTAAACTAGTCAATGCCCCCTGCAACTCGCCTTGTGCGTTTCGTGGGACCTGGCCGGAAATGATTCCTTGTAATGCAGGGCCCGCAATACCTCCCAGGCAATACGGAATGCTGAAGGCAAACATCATCCAGCTTTGTGTAGCAAATGAAAACAAAAGCAAGCCAACTGCATAAAATATAAATCCTAGGTATAGGCTTCTTTTCTGACCCAGTTTCGGAATAGTAAACCGTATGAGCACTGCTTGTACAAAAGCAACCAATATTCCAACAAAACCAAGTGAATAACCTACCGTCCTTTCATTCCAGTCAAACCGGTACATATTAAAAAATGTCCAGGTGCTTTGCACACTATGAGCAGCCAGATAGATAAATATGAGTGATGTTACCAATCCCAGTACTACGGGATATTTTTTTAATTGCATCAGAGACCCTACAGGATTAGCTCTCTTCCAATCAAATTTCCTTCGATGTTCATCATCAAGTGATTCGGGCAAAACGAAATAGCCATATAGCCAATTGATCAAGGTGAGTATAGCCGATGCTATAAATGGCACCTTCGTTCCATAAGCACCCAATATGCCTCCCAGGGTAGGGCCAATAATAAATCCCAGTCCAAATGCTGCTCCTATCATTCCAAAGTTTTGTGCACGGTTTTCGTCGGTACTAATGTCTGCAATATACGCACTGGCGGTAGTAAAGCTGGCTCCTGTGATACCGGCAATGATTCTTCCAATAAACAACCAACCTATGCTAGGAGCCCAGGCTGTAAGTAAATAATCAAGACCAAATCCAAATAAAGAAAACAATAATATTTTACGGCGACCGTATTGGTCACTCAATCCTCCCAAAATGGGTGAAAAAATAAACTGCATGATTGCAAATGAAAACATCAGAAATCCGCCATATTTGCTTGCATCCGCTACTGACCCACCTATCATACCGGACAATAATTTGGGAATTACCGGGATGATAATTCCAAACCCTATGACATCGATGAGCAGGGTAAAAAATATGAACCCTATTGCTGCCTTTTTATTTTTCATTGAGGGCAACGAATATAAATCAAAAAATGGAAACGAGCCGGTAAGCCAGGGGGCTTCCTCTTGACCTAAATTGATGAGATAAAATTAGCTCCACACCGTATTATCATGTTCCGATTCAGATGAAAATCAATCAATGGAATTTAAAAGCATTATTCCTGGCAAATAATCTTACCGATAAGCTGATTTATTGCAATCCTACTTTGTACAATTGTTCATTTTCACTTATATTCATACCTCTAATCAAAAACATGTTCAGTTCAATAAAGATAGTTCCCTCTGTTGCCGTTGTGGGCTTACTTTTCGCCATAGGATTGGTGTTGTATTCATTTTCGCTTACCTCTGATAAAATAGACTACAACAGGGATGTAAAGCCAATCATCAACAAAAAATGCATATCCTGTCACGGTGGCGTAAAAAAACAAGGCGGTTTTTCCTTTCTGTTTGAAGACGAAGCAAAAGCAAAGTTAAAATCGGGGGCCTTTGCAATAGTCCCCTTTAAACCCAATCAAAGTGAAATCATTAAACGAATTTCATCTTCGGATGAAGATGAAAGAATGCCTTACAAACACGATGCTTTATCGAAAGCAGAAATTAAAATATTTACCGATTGGATAAAACAAGGTGCTAAATGGGGTATTCATTGGTCTTATATCCCGGTAAAAGCTCCACAAATTCCTTCAGAAAACTCTTCCTGGATTCAAAATAATATAGACCAATACATTTTAAAAAACATAAAAGCTGAAAAATTAAATACTTCGGATCAGGCTCCTGCGCAGGTGCTTGCAAGACGAGCGTCAATGGACATCATTGGATTCCAGGATAAAGGAAAGTTCTCAAAAAAGTTCCTTGAAGACCCGTCTGATAAAAATTACGAAGATTTACTCGATGCATTACTCAATTCGGAGCATTATGGAGAAAAATGGACATCGATGTGGCTCGACCTGGCCCGCTATGCCGATACCAAAGGCTACGAAAAAGATGACAATCGATCGATATGGAGATATAAAAATTGGTTAATCAATGCTTTCAATGCTGATATGCCATATAACCAGTTTATCACAGAACAATTAGCAGGGGATCTACTTCCACACCCTACTGATGATCAATATCTCGCTACCGCTTTTCACCGAAATACGATGACTAATGATGAAGGAGGTACGGATAATGAAGAGTTCCGAACTGCGGCCGTGATAGATAGGGTAAATACTACCTGGGAGACCCTTATGGGTACAACCTTCTCGTGTGTTCAATGCCATGCCCATCCTTATGATCCAATCAAACACAATGAATACTATAAATTTCTCGCTTTCTACAATAACACCAGGGATGTGGACACTCCGGAGGAATATCCGTGGCTAAGGAATTTTAAGCCAGAACTAAAACAAAAACTGGACTCATTATCCAACTATCTTTCAAGCAAAACATCTCCGTCTGAAGTAGAATCCATCATCCGGTTTATCAAATCGTATGCGCCCTCTTATTTCTCTATGGAATGTGATTCCATGGAAAATTCCGCTCTGGTAGATACTAAATGGCTGGCTATGCGTACTCCTTCGAGTGCGAGAATGCCCAATCTGGGGTTTAATAATCATCCTAAAATGATATTAAATTACCGAGCTTATTCTAAATCCGGTACCGTGCATTTTCGGTTAGACCATAAAAATGGTCCCGAGATAGGTACCCTGACCTGGAAAGAGCCAACAAAAGGTTGGACAAAAAAAGAAATGGATATCATCCCCACCCTGGGCCGACATAGCTTATACCTGCTATTTGAAAGCAATACGATTACCAATCCCAATCAGACCGGTGTGATGATTGACTGGATTCATTTTACCAATCCATTTCCCGGGGAAAACACAAAAGAAAGTATAAAATATAAAAATGATTTCTGGACTTTACTAAATGCACCAGCAGAGTATACCCCGGTCATGTTTGAAAATCCGGAGTATATGGCCAGAACTACCCAGGTATTTGAAAGAGGTAATTGGCTCGTTAAGGCAGATACGGTAACTGCCAATACACCTGCCATATTCGCACCCATGAACGGGGATCAACCTAAAAACAGATTCGGACTCGCTTCCTGGATTACTGCTCCTGACCACCCTCTTACTGCCCGGGTAATGGTCAATCGCATATGGGAACAATTATGGGGTACCGGATTAGTAGAAACATTAGAAGATTTTGGATCGCAAGGCGCACCACCTCAAAATCAGGACCTGCTGGATTATCTGGCTTATTCATTTGTTAATAATCATAAGTGGAGTATCAAATCATTACTTAAGGAAATCATGATGAGTGCTGCTTACCGGCAAGATTCAAAACTTAGTCCGGAATCAAAATCAAAAGATTTATTCAATAAGTTCTATGCAAGAGGACCACGGGTACGATTATCTGCTGAGCAATTAAGAGATCAGGCCCTGGCTGCATGCGACCTCATCGATTCGTTGTATGAAGGCAGTCCGGTAATGCCCTACCAACCAGATGGTGTCTGGCAGTCACCCTATAACGGAAAAAAATGGCGCAAAAGTGAAGGTAAAAATCAATACCGGAGAGCAATTTATACTTTTTGGAAACGCACCAGCGCATTTCCTTCCATGACTAATTTTGATGCCACAGGCAGGGAAGTATGTTTATCCCGGCGAATTCGGACCAATACTCCTCTGCAAGCACTGACTTTGCTCAATGATTCTACCTTTTTAGATATGGCAGGCGTAATGAGCTCAAAATATAAATCTGAAAACCCTGAAACAGCAATTGCATCTATTTATAAAAATATTGCTGCAAAAGAAATTGACGATCATCGACTTCACATATTACGTAAACTGTATTATGATTCGATGAAATCATACCTGCTCAAAGAAGGAAATATCCCCGCAGCTAAAACCCATTCACTTCATCTCGTGACCAGTGCTATACTCAACCTGGATGAAGTAATCACCAAATCATAAAAATGAAAAAAAGTCAACTCCACCATATAAAACAAACCTATCTGCAAGATCAGACCAGGCGTCATTTTATCAAAGGATCTTTTCTGGGATTAGGTGGCCTGGCCATGGGATCAATGCTAAATGGTTGTCGGGTAAAAAATAATTCTATTGACGATGCCGGTACCAATGCATTTGCATTAAGGTCACCTCATTTTTATCCAAGAGCTAAATCGGTAATCTATCTCCATATGGCAGGTGCCCCATCCCAGTTGGAGCTGTTTGATTATAAACCCGAATTGATAAAAATGGACGGACAGCTATGCCCTCCAAGTATAATCGAAGGTAAAAAATTTGCATTTATCCGTGGGGTACCCAAGATGCTGGGCACAACGGCTAAATTTAAACAGCACGGTCAAAGCGGTGCATGGATCAGTAATTATTTGCCTCATTTACAAACTATCGCAGATGAACTTTGTATCATCAAGTCTGTATCTACTGATCAGTTTAATCATGCACCGGCTCAATTGCTTATGCATACAGGTAGTGCCCGATTGGGCAGACCAAGTATTGGTGCCTGGGCAACATACGGCCTCGGATCAGAAAATCAAAACTTACCCGGGTTTGTGGTATTGACATCGGGTGGCAATAATCCCGATGCTGGGAAAAGCGCCTGGGGATCCGGATTTTTACCCTCGGTTTACCAGGGGGTTCAGTGCAGATCGGTAGGTGATCCGGTTTTGTTTTTGCAAGACCCTCAGGCTGTATCCAGGGATCTTAGGAAAGCCTCTATAGATGCCATAAATCAAATAAATAAATTGGAATACCATGATAAGCAGGATCCGGAGACCCAAAGCAGGATCCAGCAATATGAATTGGCATACCGGATGCAAATTTCCGTACCTGAAGTGATGAATATAAATGAGGAACCTCAATATATACACGAAATGTATGGAACTCAGCCAGGTAAATCATCTTATGCTAATAATGCACTATTGGCCAGGAAACTGGTAGAGAATGGAGTACGCTATGTGCAATTATTTGATTGGGGATGGGATACTCATGGTAATGTTGCTGAAGGATCGATCGATGTGGGATTAGTAAATAAATGCAGAGAGATCGATAAAGCAACAACAGCGCTGATACTGGATCTTAAACAACGTGGTTTACTGGAAGACACATTGGTAATTTGGGGTGGAGAGTTTGGTCGCACACCGATGTCAGAAAACCGGGATGGAGTACAAAACGCATACAAAGGTCGCGATCATCATGCAGAAGCATTCAGTATATTCATGGCCGGGGGGGGCATCCGCAAAGGATATACCTACGGTGAAACGGATGAGATCGGCTATTCAATAGTAAACGGCAGGGTCAATCCACACGATATTCAAGCTCTGATTTTAAATCAACTGGGCTTTGATCATGAAAAATTAACCTATGAGTTTCAAGGCAGGCCATTCCGACTGACGGATGTAGAAGGAAAAGTAATAAAAGAACTGATTGCGTGACCCATTCTATGGCAGTATACTTATTGGTAAATAAATTAATTTCATTTGGGGGCAATCTCCATCCATTATTGGTGCATTTCCCGGTAGGCATGTTCGGAATGGCTTTTATATTAAAATTAATTTACTTACGGACCAAAAATGAAATATATCAAAAACCACTTTCACTGATACTATTAATTACCGCTGCCTCAGGACTTTTATCAGTTATTACCGGTTTAATGCATGCCTTGGGAGGGGAATTTGAAGGTGATAATTTTAACCAACACCGCCTGAATGGAATTGTATTTACCGTGATTTTAACTGTTTTGTATGTTAGTATCATCAAAAATCAAAAACGGGCTGAAAATCTAAGTTGGATACTTGGAAGCATAGCTCTTTTTATTACCGGCGAATCAGGAGCTTTGCTTACACACGGTTATAATTTACTCAACCCAAAAGCCACGGATCACCCCAAACTAAGTATTGAAAATGTCAAAGATGCCAAAGCCTACCACGATATAATCAGGCCAATACTGGCAAACAAATGTTATTCATGTCATTCCAATCAAAAGCAAAAAGGAAAACTAAGATTAGATTCTAAAGAATACATAATCAAAGGGGGAAAAAATGGATCTGCAATCTCATCGGATACAAGTAAAGAAAGTGAATTGTTTACCAGAATACACTTACCCATAGAGAGTGATGACCATATGCCACCGGAAGGCAAACTTCAACTGACAGAAAAAGAAATAAAAATCATTAGTTGGTGGATAAAAAACGGTGCTGAGTTTGAAAAGAAAGTATCCGAAATCCCAAATCACAATGAAATCATTTCACTTTATAGTCCTAATGATAATATAGCACAGACTTCCATACCGGGGTTTAAAGTGAAAAAAGTAAATGCCGGCTTTCTACCATCTTTGAATAATTTGGGTATATCAGTCATTCCCATTGCTCTAAATTCAGATTTACTTTCCGTCCTCCTCAATGAAAAGGAGTTAAACGATGATTTGATTAATTCTTTAAACAGCATCAGGGAAAATATAGTTTACTTAAATGCAAAAAAACAAAAGCTGAATGCAAAGCAAATCCAATTTATCGGGCAATGTAAAAATCTTCTACGCCTCGATTTGAGCCATTCGTACATTAAGGATGTATCCTTAGAAAAATTATCCAATCTTACGAATTTAAATTATTTAAACCTCACGGGTACTCAAATAAGCACAAGTGAATTATCGGCTCTCAGATTACCATCCTTACAATATTTATATTTATTTAATACCCGCGTAAGCGCACAAGATTTTAATGAAATCAAATTAAACTTTCCAGCTGCTCAGATTGATAGTGGAAATTATCAGGTACCCATATGGAGATCGGACACCTCATTGTATACCCGGGATGAGTATAATAAAGAGAATGGGATAGTACCAAATGAAAAAGGGAAAACGAATTGATCATTTTATCTTGGAGTATTCAATATCTGGGATTTTGGAATCGCGACAGTAAAGAACTATATCGAAGCATTATTTCACCGGCAATACCACCACAAAACAAGCTCCTTGTTCTGTATCTTCAATTCTCAACTCACCATGATGAGCCTTTGTCACTATATCATAGGCTAATGACAATCCCAGGCCTGTGCCTTGTCCGGATGGTTTAGTAGTAAAAAAAGGCTGGAATATTTTATCTTTGATATTATCCGATACTCCGGCACCATTATCTATAACCCTAATCTCAACTTTTTCTATCACACCGGCTGTATTTCTGATGGATTTTGTTTTTATTATTACGGTTGGTACATAAGATGACCTGACTCCGCTCTTGGACATTTTCTTATATTGATCGTAAACAGCATA
>CAYNIG010000136.1:0-12228 GCA_964396995.1 uncultured Saprospiraceae bacterium
CTGAGTTAATTAACATGATGGAAGATTCTGTAAAGAAATACTTTGTATTCATACCACATGAATCCATGCTAGCCCCATCACTAATGAAAAAACACATCAGCCTGGGAGCACGTTTTTCTTTGCGTGATATTGAAAACAACCCATTATTACTTGAATTACAATCTTTTTGCAAAGACAACGACATCCATTTTATAGATTTTTCTCACCCGGAAGTCGATACATCTTTAATCCAAAAATTATATTATCCCAATGACCCACATTTGAATCGTGTGGGACAATTGGTTTTAGGAAAAAAAATCTTCAATGAAATTATAAAAAATGAATTTTAATGCCTTTAATAAAATTTTTTAATACATCTGAAGTATGTACCTATTAGGGATATCTGCCTATTATCATGATTCCGCTGCGGCCCTACTCAAAGATGGCACACTAATTTCTGCCATGCAGGAAGAGCGGCTCTCCCGCGTCAAACATGATAATTCTTTTCCCATTCGGGCCATTCAATCTTGTCTTGATCAGGCTTCAATCAGTATGGATCAGATCTCGTATATTGTATTTTATGAAAAACCATTTTGGAAGTTTGAACGGATACTCGATTCCATCGTACACTCAGTACCTTTTAGTTTCATACAATTCCACCTGGCTATGCCACTTTGGTTTGGCAAACGATTGTGGATAAAATCAGAAATTCAAAGAAAACTTGATTTTAATAAAACAATATTGTTTGCGGATCACCATTCTTCCCACGCAGCTTCGGCATTTTATACATCCAATTTTGAAGAAGCAGCCGTATTAATAATGGACGGGGTAGGAGAAGAATGTACTACCAGTATTGGACATGGCCGAAAGAACAAAATCACTTTGTTGAAACAACTTAAATTCCCGCATTCGCTGGGTCTGTTGTATTCCGCCTTTACTCAATATTGCGGTTTCAAGGTCAACTCAGGAGAATACAAATTAATGGGTATAGCTGCATTGGGGAATCCAAAGTTCAAAACAATGATATATGATCGATTAATCACCGTTTTTGAGGATGGTTCCTATTATTTGAATATGCATTATTTTGATTTCACAGAAGGTCTGCAAATGATCAATAAGCGATTTATTAAATTATTTGGTATGGATGCCCGCAAACCAGAGTCACCACTTATTCCATTTTATATTGACATGGCTGCTTCCATTCAAGAAGTATTGGAAGAAATTACCCTAAAATTGACACTCCAAACAAAAAAAATTACCAAGCTGGATAAAATAGTATTTGCAGGAGGCAATTTTCTGAATTGCAAAATGAACCAACGTATAGTGGAAGCCAAGATTTTTGAAGAACACTATTTTTATTATAACCCAGGGGACGCCGGCACTGCAGTGGGAGCCGCTTATCTTGCACACTTTGATTTTCTTAAAAATGACAATCTGCTTAATCAAAATCAAAGTCCATTTTTGGGAAGTCCGCTTTATTCAAATCAAACACCACCAAGTCTTGAAGAAAAATTAAACCAATATAAATTGCATTTCATAGCCATTGATGATCAACTTTCTTTGGTCGCCAATCTGCTCCAGGAAGGACACATTGTCGCTATTGCGCAAGGAGCTATGGAATACGGTCCCCGTGCATTAGGAAACCGATCAATTTTAGCCGACCCCCGCTCAGACAAAATGAAACCTATTTTAAATGAAAGAGTTAAATTGCGGGAGAACTTCAGGCCTTTCGCACCTATCCTGTTAGATCACCAAGCATCAAGATATTTTGATTTAAAGAAAGCAAATTATGATTCCATGATGGTAACGGCTACGGCCTTCCCTGAAGCGTATCACGTAATGCCAGCCGTAATCCATGCAGATGGCACCGCCCGGATACAGTTGATTTCAGATAAAAAAAATAGGTTTTTACATTCTTTACTTAGTGAATTTTTTGTACTTACCGGTTGCCCTGCCTTAATTAATACTTCGTTTAATGTCCGGGGAGAACCTATTGCTGCCAATCTGGAAGATACATTGCATACCTTTTTGTATACGGATATCGATGCCCTGATAATTGAAAATAAATACCTAGTATTGAAAAGTAGTAATCTGGATACGGCTCGAAGCTTAATTCCTCAAAAGACTTTCCAAAATGACTGATCGTATCCGGCATATCTGCAGGCAACATTTCTCCCAAAAAGACGGGTGGATTTTTTTAATAGCCTGGACTGTACTTCTATCTATGATCTATTATGGATTTCATCCAAGACAAACTAAATGGGACTTGTCATGGTGGTTGATTATCAGTTGGGCTCTGTTCTGCATAGCCTATCTTACCATACCTCAGTGGAAATTAATATCCATTCGATTATGGCTCATTTTGACCAATGTACTCTATATCTGTATCTTTACAATCGTTCTTACACTAGTTTATTTCTTATTTTTATATCCGGTTTCCTTTATTAAAAAAAGGTGGTTTACAGATAAGAAAATAAAATATACTAACTGGGAAGAAAGCCGATTCGCAAATCAAGATTTTACAAGCATGGGATGAGTAAGGTTAAAACAATAATTGATCTGGTGGGCTATTTTTGGAATAGAAAAAAGTATTGGTTAATACCCATTATTATTTTGTTGGCCCTATTTGCATTTATAATCGTTATTTCAGAATCATCAGCTGTAGGATCATTTATTTATACCTTATTTTAACCAGAATAAATTCATTTATGTTATTTACTAAACTGAGAAGTATAAATGCAAGGATATTGCCCCAACATTTATTTTATGGTCCAAACTGGCTGGTGCTGGGAGTGAACAATATCTGTAATCTTCACTGTAAAATGTGTGATGTTGGTGTGCAAAATAGGGAAAGTAATTTTTATCATCATTTAATGGGAGCCAAACCTGTAAATATGCCATTGGATTTGATGTCCAATATTATTAACCAGGCCGCTACTTACTATCCGAATGTAAAACTAGGATTTGCGTTTACTGAGCCTCTCATCTATCCTCATTTAATAGAATCACTAAGGATGGCCAAATCAAAAAACCTGAGAACTGCAATCACTACCAATGCCTTGAATTTGCGAAGGTATGCTGAGGGAATATTGGACTCTGGTCTGGACAACCTCTTTATTTCTTTAGATGGGCCGCCTGACATACACAATTTTATCAGAGGCAACCCTTCCTCCTTTGAAAAGGCAATGGAAGGAATAGAATATCTACTGACAAAAAATAATCATCCTGAAATTCATGTTTTTTGTACTATCACTGAATGGAACATCGGACATCTTGTAGAATTTGTTAAGATTTTTTCTCATCTAAAACTTAAGCAAATTGGATTCCTGCACATGAATTTTACTTCATTGAGCATCGCAAATACCCAGAATGAAAAATTTCCCAAGTATAAAAGTACTTCATCCAATATGTCAGCAATAGATATTAATAACATGGACCTAAGACTACTATGGAAAGAGATGCAGGAGTTGCAATCTATGGTGCTGGACTTCCCTGTTAATTTTTCGCCCAATATTAAATCCAGGGAGATTTTGGATGTATACTATCACCACCCGGAAATATTCATTGGTAAAAGGTGCAATGATGCCTATTCCAACATTATGATCAAATCCAACGGAGATGTCATACCCGCGCATGGCCGATGTTATGATATCACATTAGGTAATATGTACCAACAAGATATAAAAACTATATGGAACGCCTCTTCATCCGCTCGATTTCGCCAGGATCTGAATGCCGCCGGTGGCTTGATGCCCGCTTGTAGCAGATGTTGCAGCGCATTTTGAATTTCAAATTTCTTAACTAACTTTAAAAACCAGGTTTAAAACTACGAGTGAGAAATAAAATAATTCTATTTAATCCGCGAAGTGCAAATTCAAAACATCGCATTCCCAATAGTGTACTCCAGGTTGGAGCTACTATCCACGGAAAATATGAGTATGTAATTGTTGATGGGAATATGGAGGAAAATCCATGGGAAAAGATCTCTGCCTATCTGGGAACAGGAAATTTTAAATATTTTGGAACTACAGTCATGCCTGGTCCACAATTATCTCAAGCCATTCCCTATGCCAAAAAAGTCAAAGAGTTGTATCCACATGTAATTTCTATTTGGGGGGGATATTTTGCAACTAATCAACATAAAGTAGTATGTGAATCGGGCTATGTAGACTTCGTGATAAATGGTCCCGGAGATCTTGCTTTTCCTGCACTCATTGATGCCTTAGAAGAAAACAAACCGTTTGAATTTATTTCTAATTTAATTTTTCGAACCGAGTCCGGTACTATATTAAAAACAAAGAAAGAAAGTCTATTGGATCAGGATACCCTTCCACCCTTACCGTATGAATATTTAGATACCATTTACCCAATCAAAAACTATTTAGGAAAGACCTTTTTAGGTAGCAGGACAATGGCATATCATTCCAGTGTGGGTTGTCCCTTTACTTGTTCTTTTTGCGCAGTAGTACCTGTTTATGAAGGTCGATGGAAAGGAAAAAATGCCATCCAGGTATTTAACGATGTAAAGAAAATCAAAGAAAAATTTCACGCAGATGCGATCGAATTTCATGACAATAATTTTTTTGTGTCAGAAAAGCGAGTCGTTGAGTTTTCAAAGCTTATAATGAATGAAAACATGCAATGGTGGGGCGAAGGAAGAATTGACACGGTAGATCAATACAGTGATGAAAGTTTATTTCTGATGAGAAAGGCTGGCTGCAGGATGATTTTTTTTGGAGCGGAATCAGGAAATGATGATATCTTAAAGCTCATGGACAAAGGAGGTAAGCAAACAAGAACTCAAATTCTTAGGTTTGCTGAAAGATTGAAAAAATTTGATATTATACCTGAATATTCTTTTGTATTGGGCTTGCCTGCGGAAACACCTGAGAAAGTAATGGCTCAGATCGATGCCGACATTCAGTTTATTAAGGAAATAAAAGGGATCAATTCCGATACTGAGATTATCATATACATTTACAGTCCGGTGCCTACCGAAGGATCAGCATTGTTTCAAAGTATTTCAGACGCGGGGTTTTCTTTTCCAAAAAAACTGGAAGATTGGCTATCTCCTGCCTGGCTCCATTTTGATTTGCGCAAAAATCCTTTGACTCCATGGCTTACCTCTGATATGGTGGATAAAATAAAAAATTTTGAAACCGTATTAAATGCTCATTTCCCAACCATATCAGATATTAAACTTTCTAATTTTCAGCGAAGGATAATATCTACATTATCAAGTTTACGTTATAAAACTGGATTTTATCATTTTCCATATGAACTAAAATTTCTTCAAAAATTCTGGTTGAAATATCGACAAGCTGAGCTTGAGGGATTTTAAATTATCAAAGAGGAATGATAAAGCAAATAAGAAAGCTGCGCCAACCCATTCTCTGGAGACTCTATAAATGGTATCTTTCTTCACCCCGGTGGTATATTTATAAGGATATCAAAGTAAGGTTACTACCGACGGTATTTCATCCAGGTTGGTTAGTGAGCACCATGACTTTAATAGATTATCTAACCAATTTTGATTGGAACGGTAAAACAGTACTAGAGCTGGGCGCCGGAAGTGGTTTGATCTCTTTGGTTGTGGCAAAAAACGGGGCCATTGTTACCGCATCCGATATAAATCCAAAGGCAACAGAGGCGTTAAAACAAAGTGCACAAATAAACAATTTGAAAATATCCATCATTGAATCCGATTTATTTAATGATATCAAGCGGCAACCGTTTGATTACATACTCTTAAATCCACCTTACTTTCCAAAAGATCCGATCGACTATTGGGAAAGAGCTTTTTTCTGTGGATCAAACTTTGAATATTTTCACTCCTTATTTTACCAAATTCATGATTATATGTCCGAATCCACCAAAGCTTTTATGATACTTAATGAATATTGTCATCTTGAAGCTATTCATACCATAGCCACCAAGCATAATATTGATTTAAAAAAAGTGTACACCCATAAAAGATCAGGAGAAAAACAATTTATTTTTGAAATAGAAGAAAATAAATAATCAATACAAATGAATGTTTTGTGGATAAGTCCCGGATTTGCTGCAAATGAAGAAGATACGACCTGTATTCCCGCACTTCAATTGCTGGCGACGGAACTAAAATCCAGGGGAACAGATTTGTATATAATCACACTTGCCTATCCAAAGTTTTCTAATCCATATTTTTGGAATTCGATATCAGTAAAATCGTCCTATGGTATGCCAGGTGACTTTCTAAAATGGTTAAACTGGATCCGAGCTTTCCGATATGGATTAAATCTGATAAAAGAAAAAAAAATTGACATCATACACAGTTTCTGGTTAGGCCCGGGTTGGTTGATAGGAAAATATCTGGCTAAAAAATGTTCGGTACCCCATATCACAACCCTTATGGGGCAGGATGTTTTAAAATCGAATAACTACATTCATCTAATTCAATCTGCAGATGTTAATAAATTGGTTTCTGTATCTCCATTACAAGCCAACGAATTTTATAAAACATGCGGCTTGTATCCCTCTACGATTATTGAATGGGGACTTAGGAGCAGTGATAAAATTTTAAAGGTCGATGCCAAAAGGACAATAGATATTATAGGATGTGGATCACTAATAGAAATAAAAAACTGGATGCTGTGGATAGATACAGTAACTCAAGTAATTTCCAGAAATAAAACTATACAAGCTATTATCATTGGAGATGGACCTGAAAAAAATAAAATTCAAAATAGAATCAGAGAATATCGATTACAAAATAATATCCGATTGGTCGGAAGTTTACCCCGAGCCGATGTTTTAAATTATATGGCTCAATCAAAAGTATTCTTACATGCATCAACATTCGAATCATACGGTATGGTAATCCCGGAAGCATTTTCCATGGGTTGCCATGTGGTAAGCACTCCTGTGGGTATAGCCGAAAATTATGGTAAAACAGGAAAGACCGTTGAAGAATTGCATGTGGCAGTAATGGAAAGCCTGAAAAATGAATCTAAAAATAACATTGAAATGACACCTGATATTAAAAATACCGCTAAACAATATTTAGGTTTCTACGAAATGCAAGTCAAATCATTTAAGAAAAAAGGTTCTTCTTAATTTCTCAGCTATAAATTTAAACCTAATGTTTTGAAGTAAAAAATGCTGAGCACGAAACCTTAATTTATTCCACCTACCTTCAACCAAATCCGTTTTTAAATAATATTGCACAATGGCCAGGTATACCTTTAGCTTAAACAGGTGCGCTGTTCCAGCAGTGAGGGGCGGAGATGTATAACCTAGTATATTCATTTCATCCTTCCAATATTCATTCAGAAATTGAATATCATTTGGTTCCCAATGACTAAAAGATTTATTGATTTTCTTTGTATCAATAGGCTCATTCAACATGGTATGAATCAGCTTCATGTTTTTTCCCTTTTCAGTAAATTCTTTTTTATTCCGGTAATTCATCATTTGGGATTCAAATTCTACATCCAGAAACAAACATATCTGCTTTAATATATCTACAGGCATACTAATCAATTCTTCATATTTTATACTCATGAATTGTGTTTCGTTATTTCTTTTAAATTGAATAATTGCATTTAAATATCTTTTTATTAATGCTCTACTAACTTTTAAAATATGTTCTGCTGAATGCATTAGTCCCTGCATGTTTTTTGCATTTTCATATATAGAATACAACACATCATAAGGGTTTCTCTCGAGTAAAATAAACTTGCTATCGGGAAAAGCAATTTGAAGTTCCTTAATATAAAATAAGTTTTCCGGAGTTTTTTCGCCATACAAAGTTGCATTTTTCTCAGCAACAAAATCAAGAATAATAAAATTAAACCAATCTTCAGTATTAATAGGAAAATGAAATGATCTATTGGCTTGCCTGATTAAGACATCTGTCATCTTGGTCTTAAAGAAAGATGAACGGTCAAACAAATAATTTACCAATATTAAATGCATACTTTTGTCCCTTATGGAATGAAAGGCATTTAATCTCCATAAGGCCAAGCCACTTGCTATTTCAGGGCACACTGAAATTTCTGAATGTTGATCAAGCATTTGCTCAAGCAAAGTAGTACCCGATCTGGGTAAACCGACAATAAAAAATATTTTTACCTTGCTATTCGTTTTCATGCATTTCCAGCCTGGTAGAAAGTCTTGATTTAAAGTGCTTACTGAATTTTTTTGCTGCGGGATACATTTTTTTAAACTGTCTTGATATCATTCGAGCATCTTTAGCTAAATATACCTTACCCCTATTTTTTAAAACAATATCGTCCAATCGATCCAGTAAATGAAACAAGTCCCGAGTAATCTTAAAATCAAGTGCCAATGTAAATCCCTCATCAGGAAATGCCATAGGAGAGTTTACCTTTTTCGGCCCTAATCTCTTTAAGGTACATAAGACTACCCAATGGTTGGATTTTACTATTTCGCTGAACACTTCAATTATCCCTTCTGATGCGAGAGCCAAAGGTAAAACAAATTGATATTGAATAAATCCATTTTTTCCGTAACATTTGTTCCAATTTCTTATTTTATCCAATGGAAATAGAAAAGATTCATGCTGAATACAACTTTCTTTTTTCGACCACTTCGCCAGTTGAAAATAAACCCAATTAAATAATTTCAGTAATATCCGGTTAATAAACCAGGAGGGAAAATTAAACGGAATGGTTAAAATAACCTGATTGGAAGGTGACCTGCTTTTAGCAGGTTGAATAGAATGATCTCGCTTTTCAATAAAATCCCCGGTTTGAAAAATGGATCTTAGTTCATCTTCTTTAAATGAGAAAAAATCAAGCCACGCAATAGAATATTCAGCTTTTGAATGAATAAATGCATTTAGTAAATCCTTGGCATTATGAAAAATAATTGAATTTCTATTTATATATTTAGAAGATATGGTCCTGAGTTTAATTTTAGCTGTCAATATGATTCCAGTAAGTCCCATGGACCCAAAAGTATTATAGAATAACCATGGATTCTTTTCCCGGGAAGCTTCCATTATTTCACCTTCTTCATTCAAAATAGTCATCTCCATCACATATTCTGAAAAAGACCCCCGGCTTACGTGATTTTTACCGTGTATATCGGCTGCAATGGCCCCTCCCACCGTAATAAATTTTGTACCCGGTACCACATGTAAAAACAAATTATGAGGAACTATATATCTTAAAATAGTATCCAGAAGAATCCCAGATTCTACTGTAATGGAACGGCCTTCCTTATCAAAATTTAGGATGGAATTGTATTTTACGGTACTCAATATAGTCTCAAACAAGGAAGCATCGCCATACGATTTACCGGCCCCTCTGGCAATCAGTGGCCCGCTCTTTGCAACAACTGAAATAATTTCATCTGTCCTAGCCGGCTCACTGAGCTCTGCCAGTACTTTCGGATAGTTATTCCAATTAGATATTTCTTTTTTCAAGGATATAATATTAATAAATCAAAATAAACAGACTCAAAGCCCATGCAATAAACACAACTTGCAATAAAAAGTCTTTCCAAATGATATCGGTAGGGTACATCAAACTATATTTACCCAAAATAAGGTACAAATATCTTGAAAGACCTGCTGCAACAAAAAAAGAAGTTAGGTATAATCCTTCACCCAATCTGGATTGTATCTCAGGTGAAAAACAATAGGCCATATACAACAGGAATATAAGGCTTGCCACACCATATAATATAGACCGGAAGGGTAGTTTCTTATAAAAAGAAATGTTTTCCCGTAAGGCAATACCGGTAACTGAAAATTGCATTACCTCCGCCCTTCTTTTAGAGAGCACCAGGAAAAGGGCCAGTAAAAACACCATACTGATCAGCCACTGTGATAATGCCACATTTATTGCGTCTGCGCCAGCCCATATTCTTAATTCAAACCCCAGGCATATCGCCAGCATATCTAAAAGCGGTATTTTTTTTAAGATGGTACTATACATAATGTTGACGAAAATATATAGTATATAGGGAGTCCAAATTCTGCTGACGCTCAATCCGGCAAACAACAATACAGATAAAACGAAGATCATCAGATACATTTCTTTAATACTTAGCATGCCAGAAGCATAAGGCCGATTTTTATTATTTGGATTTATTTTATCTGCTACCACATCCCGCAAGTCATTAATCACATATACTATAGAAGCCGCTAAGCAAAAAGAAATAAAAGCAAAAAACAAGTGCCGATCCGTAATGCTTTTGTATATCTGTAGAGTAAAAAATGCCGGTGTAAAAACCAACAGATTTTTAATCCAATGACGGACTCTTAATTCTTCAAGATATATTTGATATGGTACCATATTGGTAATGAAAACACCTTTCAAAGTTATGCTCTAATATATACTTATTTTACAAGGTTGTTTTATCTTGTCAAGGTTTTGAAAAAAATAAGAATTCTCAACTGGCAAAAAATTTTCTGTTATCTTCTCCTTATTTGCTATTTAGCTATTCCATTTTCTTTACCCATTGATATTGGGTCATTTCAGTTGAATCTACCTGTGGAACCCATATTAGTCATTGTAGCTTTTCTATTACTCTTTATGATCGATATCAAAAAACTGGCATCATCATCCTTCTTCAGACACCCTCTGACTTTACTGGCTATGCTATATCATCTTTGTATACTGATTTCCATAAGTTATTCAACTGACTTTATGGTCAGTGTTAAGTATGTATTGATCAATAGTTTGCATTTTTGGGTATTCTACTTTGGAATATACTATCTGTCAATCCATCAAGTGGACATCAGAAAAATATGGTATGCCTATATCATTTGCATTTCTATAATCATTTGCTATAGTTTTATACGATACGCAGCTTTTAACTTTATGGAAGGAATAGCTCCAGAGCTAGCCAGGCCATTTTATTCAGATCACACTATATTTGGTGCTTCTTTAGCACTCCTATTCCCATTTCTGATTTTAAATAAATTTGACTTCATTAAGTTTAAGTATTTACGGAGTATTTTGATTTTGCTTTTTAGTATAGCCATTATCAATACCAAAAGCCAGGCAGTGTGGTTAAGCCTGGGTTTGGGGTTAATTACCTATATAGGAATTAAAAAATACAAATTCAATACTCGTTCAATTCATTTATTGGGCCTGATATTCGTACTTCTCATTACTATGCTTCTTTTTTTTGTTCATCAAACAGATATTCAATCGGCCAGCAAATCATTAAATTCTACATCGGTAGTAAAAAAACTAGTATTGGAGAATCTATCAAATGATGTATCCACCATGGAACGAATAAACAGGTATAGCTGCGCGTTACGTATGTGGAAAGATCACCCAATTGCAGGATTTGGTGCAGGAACTTTTCAATTTGCATACTTGCCCTATCAATTGCCTATGGAAATGACCCGAATCAGTGTGACCACCAGCCGGGCATTTGATGGCAAACCCCATTCCACCGGCAAAGGAGGAGGAGCACACTCTGAATATTTCCAGTCTTTTGTCGAGTTAGGTATATTAGGTGGCATTATATGGTTGTTATTCGTAAGTTTTACAATTCATTATTCATTGAAAATCTATTATTCAACATTAATTTCAGCTAATTTCACTTTATCCATTTTCATTGCTTTATTGGGATACTTTATACATGCCCTATTCAATAATTTTTTACATAATGAAGAAATATCTTTTTTATTTTGGTCAATGATTGGAATGATAGTCTATTATGATTCAGGATCTGAAGCAAAACCATAGTCCTGTTCAAAAATCAGGTCATCAGATCAGGTAGACAATTCAAAGTTACCTAAACTGTTTCATTTTTATAATACAGGTTACAACAACAAGTTGACTGCAGAGAAGTTGCATTACATTATTAACTGCGCTCCACCTTACCTTTTTTCCAAAAGATGAATTAAATTTTCTTAATTTATTGTGCAAATTGAATTCCTCTTTTGCAAATAGTGATATGGTTTAATTTTAATGTAATCAAACCTCCATTGAGGTAATTTCGCAGTTTTAAAAATCTAGCCCAGTAATATGAGATTTATCTCCTAAACTTGTATTGGGTCTAAAAAAATAGTTCTTGTCATAACTGAGAAATTGGCAAAATTTATAACCTATTGCACCATTACCATTCGTTTGGTTGCTTTGAATCCTTTACCAGCCTTTCCGTCTGGCAAGCTCTCGAATGTATAGAATAGGATACCTGTCGCTTTTATCTCCCTTCTGTCAAGCCATACTTCATTATACCCTTTGTTCCATTCACGATCGATAGATTTAAGCACCCTGCCGG
>CAYNIG010000137.1:0-12182 GCA_964396995.1 uncultured Saprospiraceae bacterium
GTAGCTTTCTTTATTGTTGCCATTTTTTAAAAAAAAATTGATAATGAATAACGGGAATATTCCCAATTACAGGGCGTAAAGATATAAAATTTTTTAATATGTGCACTTATTTTTCATTTTTTTCATTGGAGAATCTCACTTTTTCCCAATGAAAAATGGGGTGAAAATGGGTTCATCGTCATTTTTTCCCAATGAAAATCAAATATTCAATGGTATATAAGTGCAATTGATTCACAATTCGATTCAAATTGAAAGCTTTAGCATAACACCGAAAAGGCACTCATCGACACTATTGATATGTAAACCCAGATTACGGGTACTACATGTAACAAAAAAAGATTTTTTCATTCTTATGAAAAAGCGATTATTTTTTTTAATAGTATGCCTATGAAAATCGGTTTTATTCTATTTTTATTGCGGGAATAGTACCTTCTCACTATTATTCCGAATTAATGGGACCACATAAACAAAAAGAATTTTTTAACTTATTATACAGTAACCCTGAGCTGACCCTTTACTGATTTTTCAATATGAGATCTTAGCTAAGCACTTTAGTAATTGAAGTTCCATAAAGAAGCAATTCAGTCTGGAAGTACGATGGTTTTGTCACTGCAATCAAACACAGTTCTGCTCGTTATAAAACAGTCCATATACTGGCAGAATAAGGGATATTGTTGCTGGAGTAGTTCCCATTTTTTTATAGCCTCAGGTGAGTCGTTTATTGCATGTAGCCAGGGGTTGTTTACCAATATTAATGGCCAAAGTTCGGAATCAGTATCTATGGATCCACAATTCCTATATCCATGCATTAATGCATAAATTGTTTTATGACAGGCATGTTTCTAAATTGATGCTTGCGGCTATTTCAAATGGCTGTGGTTAAAATTTTTTTCAGGCATGCTTCCAACAGGTGATAAGTCAATTGATTTTACTATGCCCGTATTTGCCACCGGGAATTTATTTTTTATTTGACTCAAAACCTCAATGAGGCCAAGTAGTAAAATTTAAAGACTAAAGTATTTTTTAAACTGTATAATTATACTTATATTCATCATCCAAATATTTCAATCATGAATAAAATGCACCGACGCAATCTGATAAAAGGAATGAGTATACTTGGAACTGCAAGTTATATGGTGCCGGGATGGGCCAGCAGCCGGACAGATACCTCAATCATCAAACCTAAAAAATCTGCTTTTGTTTATTGTTTTAACACCAGTACTATTCGTGGCCAAAAACTAGGAATAGAAAAAGAAATAGATCTGGTGTCTAAGGCAGGATACGATGGAATAGAAGTATGGATCCCCGTATTAAATGCCTATAAAGAAAGTGGTAAAAGCATAAAGGATCTGGGTAAAAAATTAAATGATGCCGGTTTAAAGGTCTACGATGCAATTGGATTTGCACAATGGATACATGAAGATGATGCAACCCGGGCTAAGGGTTTGGAACAGGCAAAACAAGAAATGGAAATGCTCAGTATGCTTGGTTGTCATCGCGTAGCTGCACCGCCGGCCGGAGCTACAGATAAAGAATTACCATCGTACGATAAAGTGGCAGATCGTTTCAGAGCTTTGGTTGAAATCGGTGTACAACAGGGAGTGATACCCCAACTGGAGCTATGGGGATTTTCTAAAACATTGTATAAAATGAGTCAGTTATTATATGTAGCTGCACAGTGTGCACATCCCCAGACCAGGCTACTTACCGATGTATACCATATATATAAAGGAGGATCCAATGCGGATGCCATGAAAATGATAGCGGCAGATGCCATAGAAATATTTCATATGAATGATTACCTGGCCTCTTCTAATCCCGCTACCATTACTGATGCAGACCGGGTATACCCGGGTGCAGGCGCTGCACCGATAGTGCAAATATTAAAAGATCTGATTAAGGACAGACCTCAGGTAATATTATCTCTTGAATTATTTAATACTGAATATTATAAACTGGATGCAGAAACGGTAGTAAAAACAGGATTGGCAAAAATGAAAGAATTAGCAGCCAAAGCAGTGGTCTAAGAGAGGATGAAAGAAATATATGGACTGTCACTGACATTTATTTTTAGTTCCATTTCTTTACTTCATTTATATTGGGGACTGGGAGGAAAATGGGGAATAAGAGGAAGTATACCCACCGACCCGGATCGAATAAAGAACGTGATGAATCCTGGCCCATTTGCTTTTATATTGGTAATCCTTGGGCTGCTATTGATGGCCGGACTTTCAAGTATAAAAGCTGGATTAGTTCATATCTCCATACCACCTATAATTGATCGATATGGAATGAAACTAATATCTATCGTGTTTTTACTGCGCTCTATTGGAGAATTTAAATATGTTGGACTCTTTAAAAAAATTAAAAATACGGAATTTGCCCGTAAGGATACCCGCTACTTTATTCCTTTGTGTTTGATAATTTCAGTACTGGCTTTATTGCTGAATTAATATGGAGATCGATTATGAATCAATGCTTATTTTCATGATCAAGTACAATACCGAAGGGCAAAGCAAACATCCGAGCCCGGTATAAAATGTAGCCGTCAATGCACCATAAGGAACCAGTTTTACATCGGTCGCGGCCAACCCTGCTGCCACTCCGCTCGTAGTACCGATCAATCCACCATAAACCATCGCGGTATGTGGATTATTGAGTCCTATGTATTTTGCAATCATTGGAGTACCGATAGTAACCAAAATCGATTTGACCACCCCGGCAGCAATACTCAATGCAATTACATCAGACGAAGCACCTACTGCAGTCCCGGTTACCGGTCCGACTATAAACGTACAGGCGCCGGCTCCGATGGTGGTAATGCTTGCAGCATCTTGATAGCCCATGGCATAAGCGATCAAAGCACCTGCCATAAAGGTAACCACCACACCTAAAAGCAGAGACAATAAGCCTGCCATGCCCGTTTTCTTTATTATTGCCATACTTGCCCCTAAAGCAGTAGCTACAATTGTAAAATCACGAAACATGGATCCTCCCAATAATGAAAAGCCTGAGAATGCCGGTATATCCGATATCCCGGCATTGCCCTCGGTGATGGTGCCTCCTATGTAAGCAAGCAGCAGTCCGGCGAGAATGGCAATAGCTGCGCCCGGTATTTTGTTTCTAAATATGGAAGCAGAAGCCAGATTGGACAAATATATAATGATCCCGGTAATACATAAGGCCAGTACAAATCCATTTTTAGCCAATAAAGAAGTAAGAGTATCTGTCATACATTTACTTTTGCTTTCATCAACTTTGATAAAACAGGTATTAGTGAAAAGGCAATACCGGTGGGAATGATTCCTGCCAATATAGCCAACCAACCACTGCTGATTGCCAACTTTACATTTTGTATAGCGGCCATAGCCACAATAACCGGTATATACATAGTGGACCAAAAACGAATGCCTGCTTCTGCATCAGCTTTGATCATTCCTTTCTTATTCATCCAATCAGATGCAAACATGAGTAAAAACATAGCAAAGCCTACACCGCCCACATTTGCATTTATATTCAACAGGATTCCAAGGCTTTCTCCTATCAGTAATCCTGTAATATAACAGCCCGCCAGTATCGCTACTCCATATATGGTCATATAAATAGTTTTTTCAAATCGTTTTTAGTTACTTTACCCATGGCATTTCTCGGTAATTCATCAACGATCTTATACAATCGAGGAATTTTATATCCTGGTAGCATAGACCTGACCCAGATACTTAATTCATCCAGGTTTAAATTATCAGCTGCTAACAATACGGCAGCTATTTTTTCACCCCATTCCTCATCGGGAATACCGATCACACTGCAATCTTTTATCAACGGATTTTTTCTCAAAACATCTTCTATTTCCAGTGCTGAAATCTTATACCCCCCTGATTTTATAATATCAATAGAATCCCGGCCCAAAATTTTAAAATAACCATTTTCTTTTACAGCAATATCACCTGACTTAAACCAGCCGTCATCTGTAAATGCTTTTGCAGTTGCCTCCGGCTTAGCCCAATATTCTTTAAATACATTTTTTCCTTTGATTTGTATTTCACCTGGTTTTTTTCCTTTGACCAGGTTATTATTTTCATCTGTAAGTCTGATTTTTACTCCGGGCAGTGCCCTGCCAATGTAACCGGGCTTTCTCTCTCCTTCGTACGGATTGCTGATAGCCATGCCTATTTCCGTCATCCCATATCTTTCCAATAAAATGTGATGACTTATTTCTTTCCATTTTTCTAATGTAGTAATGGGTAAGGCAGCAGAACCGGAAACCATAAGCCTGAATTTAGATAAGGCACTGGTAATTTCTAATTGTTTTGTGGCAGGAAGAGATTCCCAATATGTAATGAGTTTATAATAGATGGTAGGTACCGCCATAAATACATTGATATTGCCCTTTACAAACATATCAAACATAACCTTTGCATCAAAAGAGGGTAAAAATTCCACTTTAGCCCCTGACCACAATGCACAGGTCACTACATTGATGATGCCATGTACATGATGCAATGGCAATACACAAAGAATATGATCGTCCGCTGACCATTTCCAGGCCTTTATCAGGCAGGTAACCTGTGCTTCAATGTTCGCATGGGTGGTTACTACCCCTTTGGGCAGATTGGTAGTGCCACTGGTGTATAATATCATAGCAGCACGATGAGGCCTGATCGAGGGTAATCTTTTAGACAAAGGTGGTGCAGTACGGATAGAACCTGAAATAATGCACTCCAATTTGAGATCGGTAAGCTCAGTAAAAAATGCTTTGTATTTTATATCACATATAATTTTCTTTGCTCCTGTGTCTTCCAATACATATTTTATAGAAGGTAACGGATAACTAATGCATATCGGCACGGCTATACCTCCGGCCCGCCAGATAGCCCATTGACTTACCACGTACTCATACCCTGGATCCACCATGAAAGCAATTCTCTCTTCAGCCAGATCTTTTGAACTACCCAAAAGGAATGAAGCCAATGATTTTGAATCATTCAATAATTGCTCGTAGGTATATGGATTCCCTTCAGAGTAAATAGCCATTTTGTGAGCTGCTTTATTTGCTGCTCGGATCAACGAAAGCATAGGACGAATGTAATAAGTTTCCGAAGTAATGAACTATTTTGCTTTTATATTATTCCCTCCAATTCCTGTTGCATCATACACGCAAAATGACCTTTCGGGCATTCATTTCTTCCAAATCGTGCACACGGCCTGCATGCCAATCCCTTTACTTCAAATGAAATATTTAAATCAGGATGCTGGTCGCCATAATATGGCCAGAATCCAAATTCAGCGAGTGTGCTGCCCCATATACTTCGTATAGGTTTTTTCAGTGCTGCAGCTATATGCATCATGCCGGTATCCGGTGAGATTACCAATATACTTTGTGACAAAACCGATGCGGACTGATTGATTGAATACTGACCACAGGTATTAGTCACGCCATCTTGTACCAGAGCATCGCCGGTTTCCTTTTCGTCTTTGCCCCCGACCAATACTATCGGATAAAAAGGTATTATTTTTGAAATTATTTCTTTGAGTTTTACTACGGGTACACGCTTGGTAAAATGAGCTGCGCCGATGACCAGGGCTATATAAGATTGTTTCTTCTTTAGTATCGATTCCATATTTACCTTATCCTGTTCCGGGATAAAATAATCCAGTCCCATACCATCGTCTTTTATATTCCATTTTTGTACTGCAAGTAAATATTTTATGGCTATATGATTTTTTGAGAAACGATGTATTTTAAAATGTACCGCCAGCCACTTTGAAAAATTTCCTTTGTCATAGGAAACTACCGGAACCGAAAAAAGAGATATTCTGAGTAATCCCGATCTGAGATTTTTATGCAGGTCCACGATCAGATCATAGTTTTCTTTTTTCAGCGAAGGAAGTAATTCCCCCAATGATGAGTTCAATAGCCAAACCTTATCAATGTACGGATTGGTTGATACGATTTCATTAAAATTAGTTTTAGTAAGAAAATGCAATTCGGCATTGGTCTGTTTTTTTATACACCGCACAGCCAATGAAGTGAGAACTATATCTCCCAGCGAACTCAATCGAATAATCAATACTTTTTTTAGCATCGACTGTAATTTAAGGCATTATTTTTAGTTGGTAAATTTTAGCCTACCTGTTCCTTACCTGCCCTTGACACAGAACTTTCAGCTGCGACATGCAGAGAAAATCAAAAATTTGACTTTTCGTTTTATCTATGGGGTATTGCCCAGGGCCCACCATTTACCTCCAAGTAAACTGGTTTCACCTTCTGTTGAATACAACTCCGTGACGGTAAAATCTTCATTTGGAAAAAATACCGAAGTCATCACAGTGAGGCCATCATCGGCAAATAATTCTACCGATGTTGCATCTATCAATATTCTTAATTTTAATATATTGCTTTTAGAAAATCTGGGAGCGTATTGCATAACCGGAAATTCTTTTGAAAAATCTTTTTTTCCTGCATTAGTCCGATCAATATAAAATTGATTTAGGGTTTTATCATATCCTATTTTTACGTTTTCACCGTATTTATTTTTTAATTCTATACCAAATTCTTTTGCGGTTGATTTGGCAAAGTCAATTCTGATTTCCAAATCTTTAATTTTGGAATGGTTATCAATCCCCTGATAATTCTTTAGAATCATCGGAGAAATCGCAACAGGGTTATGTCGTAATTTTTTTAATTCCGACACCGGTGTTTGGACAAGTTTGTATTCATTATTTGTTATTATCAGGCTCAGTTCTCTTGGTATCGTACATGAGTTTCGCCATGTAGTGGCAGGCAAGGTATTAGCATATTGCCAATTGCTCATCCATCCGATACCTATCGTGCGGACATCCGGATTCTGGTTCCAGGTCACAAATGCATAGTTGTCTTTGCCATAGTCAAGCCAGAGTTGTTTTTGATAATCTCCTTTAAATTCCTTGCCATCAAAGTCTCCCACAAAATAACTGGTGGCTGTACCGCCATTAGGTGCATCTTTTTGAATGGAAGTGATTAAAATCCATTTCTGCTCATGGGTACCTTGCACTTTTAGTGGAAACAAATCTGGACATTCCCAGAGTCTTTGGTCACCGGGTATGCCAAATTCTCCGGATTTATTCCAGTCTTTTAGATTTTTAGAGGTATAGAATAATGCCTTATCGTATGCCGCCAATACCATTACCCATTGTTTATTCTGATCATCCCAGCGTACTTTGGGATCCCTGAAGTCTTTGATACCCGGATTTTTAATCACCGGGTTGCCTTCGTATTTCTTAAATGATCGCCCCCGATCAGTAGAATAGGCAATAGACTGGTATTGAAAAACATTGCTTCCCGCTTTTTCCATATCCATATGATGATGAGTGAAAATGGCTATTATAGCGTCTTTTCCAAACCCTGCGCTGTTGTTTTTATCTATCACAGCACTACCTGAAAATATAAGTCCTAATGAATCAGGATATAAAGCAATGGGTAAGTGTTTCCAATGCATTAAATCTGTTGATACGGCATGTCCCCAATGCATAGGCCCCCATACGATGCCTTCGGGATAATGTTGATAAAATAGGTGATATTCACCATCGTGATATACCAGTCCATTGGGATCATTCATCCAATGCGAGGGTGGTGTAAAATGGAATTTGGGTCGGTGTACTTCTAATGCCGGCTGTGAAGAAAGGCTACTCCCTACGGTAACCAGTATTATTAATTGGAGATATTTCATATTCATTTTATAAAACCATAAACGCGTAACCTTCCCTGTTTTTACCAGTTGGGCATACATGCTGTTATATTTGTTGGGATCTTAAATGGGAAATGGTATTTCTACCTCTGATTCTTGGTCTTATCATATTAAGATTTCTTCTGTTTCTGATATTTTGATTTTATTTTAGCTCAAATTCTAGTTTAGAATTTTATAAATATTGAAGCGTAAAATTACACTTTGCCGTCCATTTAATCCAGTCAGATAATATATATTAATAATAAACTCAGGGATCAGGAGTGGGTAAAATTTATTTATAAGTATATTACTGTAATAATAAAATTCCGGTATGCCCGTATCAACGAATATCATTTTTGCGAATGATATATCTCAGTGATTGGATAAACTATATTGTTTAATTTTAGCTCTGTTTTTAATTAAGGTCAACATAGATGGAAGAAATTCTGCCTGCACATTCTTTACTAAAGGGTGAAGTACCACAGCGTATTCGCACAGATGCACTTCTGAGAGAGACTTCCTCCAATTTTATTCGCCTTATTGGTGACGCTGATCGCAAGGCTAGAATAATGCTGATTGTCAATTCCATATTTCTTACCATCAGCGCATCGATGCTTACCAAAGTACTTAGTAATACTCCGGGTATTTGGATTAGTGCCTTAATACTGATGCTTTCAAATATGATGGCTCTTTATTTTTCTATCAAATCGGTGCAATTGGAGATTAATACTTCAGATAATGGAGATACTATTTTGCACTACAAAAAGTGCCATGAGTTGACGCTTTCATCTTATATTGAACAGATTAATGAAACAATGAAAGATGATGAGAGAAAAAAGGTGGCCATTATCAAAGAGATGTACTACTATGGAAAGCTGCTTGCTGTAAAATATCGGCATTTGCATCTTGCTTACCGCATTTTTTCCTCCGGTACGCTCTTGACGGTAATTTCTTACCTCATTTTTATTATCGCCAGTTAACAAACGTTTATCAAGTTCACAGAAACTCTCACTCTGCATTTTAATTCCTATTTTTATTCTGCATGATTAAGTATATTTTCTTTCTATTTCTTTATATCTCAACACCTACCTATTCCCAGGAGCTATCTACTTCTAAACCCTGGGCCTACTGGTGGTGGATGGGGTCTGCTGTCACCAGGGAGGACATTAAATCGAATTTGACTGATTATGCTGATGCCGGCATGGGCGGATTGCACATCATTCCAATTTATGGTGTGAAAGGATATGAAAATAAATATATTCAGTTCAGATCAAAAGAATGGTATGATATATTGGATTATACTATAGATGAAGCAAAAAAACTGGGACTGGGAATTGACATTACGTTAGGTACAGGATGGCCTTATGGAGGACCTCAGGTAACAGAGTATACTGCTGCTCAAAAATTTAAGATCACCGATACTAATCAAATCCTGTTTGTACCTACCGGGCAAAAAGTAAAACGGGCAGCACCGGGTGGTGAAGGTTGGGTGTTGGACCATTTTAACAAAAATGCAGTGAATCAATACATTCAATCTTTTGAGGATGAATTCCGTAAAAAAAATCATGCAGTGCGCGCATTTTATAATGATTCTTATGAGGTGTATGGAGCCAATTGGACTCCGGATTTCCCTGCTCAGTTTAGGAAACGAAGAGGATATTCCATACTGGATCACAGTAACGTATTTTCTCAAGATAGCCTGAAGGATGTAAAAAATAAACTCATTATGATCGATTATCATGAAACCTTGTCAGATTTACTATTGGAATCTTTTACGCAACCGGTTCAGTCCTTTGCAACAAAATACAAAAAATCATTTCGGAATGAGGCGCATGGAGCACCTGCAAATATCTTAGATCTCTATGCTGCATCGGATATACCCGAGACAGAATATTTTGGCTCAAAAAAATACGATATCCCATTGGTAAATCAGGATAAAGATTATTCTTCAGTGCGGTTCGGTGTACCTGGATCATGGATGATGAAACTCGCCTCATCGCCAGCCCATATCATGGGTAAAAAATTAGTAAGCAGCGAAACCGCTACCTGGCTTGCCAATCATTTCAACGTATCACTGAGGCAAATAAAGCCTATCGTAGATGAATCATTTATTTCGGGAGTGAATCATATTTTTTATCATGGCATTCCCTATTCACCCAAAAATGTGCCCTGGCCGGGATGGCTGTTTTATGCATCTACAAACTTTAACCAACAAAGCCATTTTTACAATCATCTTCCCCTGCTCAATTCCTATATTGAACAATGCCAGTACTATCTTCAAAACAGTAAACCGGATCCCGACCTATTGGTCTATCTTCCCATCTACGATGAATGGGCCAAACCCGGGAATGCCGACCATTTGAATCCTATGGATGTCCATTCTATGTTGCGATCAGGAATTTTTAGCGGCAATCTGGGTACTCTATGCAATGAAATTGAAAACAGGGGGTACCAATTTGATTTTATATCAGACAGACAACTTTTACGTACTACCACCAGGGGAAATAAAATAATCACCACGGGTGCTCAGTACGAAGCCATTTTAATACCCGAATGTACATACATGCCCCTTAAAACAATCGGGAAACTCAATGAAATGCGGATGAACGGAATTACGGTCGTATTTCAAAACCAAATTGCCTCTACAGTGACAGGATATGCTAATAACGTGATCAATCAAACCAAATTTGACCTGCTCCGGAAAAAAATGAGTCCTGCTGATCATGACCCTATGCATTCAATCAATAAAAAAATAAAAACGGAAGAATGGTCCCGCCACCGATTGAGTTTTATAAGAAAAAGATATCAACAAGGCTGGTTGTATTTTGTTGCCAATCAACATCAGCAATTTACAGAAGACACCATTTTTTTTAATCAAGCTGTCAGGAGAGTCATTTTGTTTGACCCGGTTATAAATGAATATACCGAGGCCAAAATCATTTCAAAGAACAACCAAAAGGGTATAGTACTTGATCTTGAACCCGGTAAATCAATGATGGTATTTATAAATTCCATACCTGATAGAATGAAAGTATGTGGAATTCAAGATGTTGGGACCCATACTGAAACCCTGCCAATCGAAGGAACCTGGAAAATAATATTTAATGAAGGGGCCCCTTCGATACCCGCCTCTTTTGAATCCGGGAAATTGATTTCATGGACTCAGGCTCCTGATACTATGGCCAGGTATTTTAGTGGCTCAGCGACCTATCGTACCAAGTTCAGATTGGCACCCGAATGGATTCGTGACCTTAATATAAATCTGGGAGATGTGCGCGAATCTGCTGAGGTGAAATTGAATGGTAAATCCATTGGTACAGCGTGGTATGCTCCCTACACACTAAAAATACCTAAAAATATCCTACAGGCAGAAAATGAAATTGAAATCAAAGTCACTAATCTGTCAGCCAACAGGATAAAGTATCTGGATATGAATAATACGGCCTGGAAAACATTTTATGATATAAATATAGTCGACATTAATTATAAACCTTTTGATGCCAGTGATTGGCATATAGTCGAAGCGGGCTTGATGGGCCCAATAATATTGAGCAAGTAGCCGGTTATTGCATTAGTGAGAACTTCATCCTGCAATCCTGCAATTGAATTTTAAAAAAAAATAAAGGGTATACTTTATTGAAACTCTGCATTAGTTGCCATTTTCATTACAGCCTGAAATATTATTGTAATGTAGGATACCGGACTCATTCCAGTGAATCGGGTAACCATCATCATCCGTTCCGATTGGGAAGTTAAGACTTAAAAATAGTCACTTAGGAGGGTGGTCATTTTTGTTCTCATTCAGAATGATATTTTTTTTCATTCAAAAATTATTCAAATAACCCCAAAAATTAATTAGAAATGAATTTTGTATCCTCCGGATTGACGAAGAAATTGAAAATCAATTTCTTGTCAGGGTTATCTCTGCTAAAATAATAAGACAATACCTCATTGGGGTATACTGAATAAATCGGATACATTTTTTCCTTCCTAAATTGATTGAGATACAGCTCTGAACTGGTTGCTTTCCCAGTCCATGGTTCGGCAAGAAAAAGATATGGAGGTACCGTGATCTGGTGATGAATGGAACACCAGCGTGGTATTTAATTTCCGGGCTCGTTTGTGCATATTTTCTATGCCATTTCCCATTTTCATTTCTTTCATTGATATCCCACAGCCATCGTCAGAAAGACTAAAGCTCAAGGTATCCCGGTCAAATAAAATATGCAAATTTATATTTTTGGCATTGCTGTATTTTACCGCATTATTGATTCCTTCTTTTAAAATCAGGTAAACATCTCGCCGTACATAGGTAGGTAATGGAAAGGGAAGAATAGTTTTATCAAAGGTGGAATTAAATTGAATGCCTTTGCTTTGAGACATCATCATGCCGTATTCTGTAATCCGCTCCTGTAAACCATTTAAATTATCCAGGTCGCTGTTGAATGACCATATCATATCTCTCAGATTCTGAGT
>CAYNIG010000138.1:0-12022 GCA_964396995.1 uncultured Saprospiraceae bacterium
GCATCTTTAAATTTTTGATAACAAGCTGTATCACTATTTTCAATATCCTGTATTAATTTTTGCAACTGTGGTTGCCTTTCATTTGAGTCCTTAATATAAATTAATTTGGGTTTTCTTTTATCGCACAATCTGTATTCATCCTCCAGGCCCGAAATGGCCGCTCCGGGAGCTATCCATCCATAACTATTCCAATAAATACCCAGGAAGATATGACTTTGATCTAGATAAGATGAATACAAATCCCTGGGAGGGTGAGGCCTGGCTCCAGCTTCAAAAAATACCGGAATCAATCTAAGGTTTTCCACAGCTTTCCTTGCTGCAATTCGCTCATCTGCTAATTCGTTGATGGTAGAACTAATAAAAACTCGTACCCTCTGATCTGGTGTTTTTATCGTAGCCATGAATACTTAAAATTTAAAAAATGCAATTTACAAATTGAAAAAAATAAATTCATGATTTTTATCATTACGTTATGTTTCAGCAAAGAATTGCTAACTCATAGGATCCTTTACCCTTTTATTTTGATTCCTTTTTTTATCACCATTTTCACATCCTGCAATAAAGATATATGCCTAAGCACATCACCTTTTACAGCGATAATATCAGCATATTTCCCTTCCGTGATGGTGCCATATTCTTTATCCACCTTCATCGCTACTGATGGCCAATAGGTCGCTGCCCGAATGGCATACATAGGATCAAAACCAAATTGATTCACCCATACATCGAGTTCATTCCAGGTACTTTGACTATGAAACTTCATTGGTATACCACTATCTGTTCCAATTAATAATACTGCTCCAGCATTTTTCAGTTGGTTGATTTTCTTTTCGAGCGTGGGCTTGCGAATGGGATTAAGCTGGAAATAAGATAATCTTCCAGGGTTTCTAATGGATTGTTTTATATCCTGTATTATTGAATCGGGCAAGCCCAGATGCCAACTCATGTTGTCTAAGGATTCAGGATTGTCTCTCAGATATTCATAATTGAAGAGGCCTTCTACTGTTGGTGTCCAAAAAAGAGGGCCAAGCGCCATTTGAGCCGTGCGTTCTTTCAGCATCTCGATTATATCTTCGGGGTACTCCGGCGCCGAGGACAATCCAGTATGCTCAAAACAATCTACACCGGCTTTGAGGCCTCTTCGAATCTCTTCTGGCCTGTGTGAATGAGCTACTACGGGCAGTTTATATTTATGCGATTCATCCACTATGGCCATCACTTCCTCCATGGTCATCCAATCCTGATCAATCAATTTTATGCAATTTACTCCTGCCTTTGCCAATTGCTGTACCTTAGCTCTGGCATCTGTCACACCTTTAATTCCCCATCTGAATGCTTCGGTGCCAGGATAAGGTTCGTGTTGCAGAAAAGGACCCGACATATACATGGTGGGCCCGGGGATTTCTCCATTATTGATTCGATCTCGTACTGCAATGCTGGCTTCCAATGGTGCTCCCAAATCACGGGCACTGGTGACCCCGGCCATCAATAGCTGATTTGCTGATGCCGGCATGATTATATCTTTTAATAAAGGCAAATATTTTTTATCCCAATGAGCATAATCACTATGGCCATTTATCATCAGGTGTACATGCATATCCCACAATCCGGGTAGTACGGACATTCCCTCCGTACTGATGATTTCTGCTGTTGCTGGAATAGGGGTATTTCCCTGGTGGCCCACCGCTTTGATTCGCTGACCTTCGATGATGATTACACTATTCTGAATGGGTTTGCCTCCAAAGCCATCAATAAGTGTTCCTCCTACCAAAGCTTTTAATGATTGACCATATCCAAATGAAAAACATAAAGCAATAGTCAACGAAGTAATTAGTTTCATATTTTCTATAAAGTAAGTATTAAACTTACAAAAAAATATCCTACTCCTTATTTTCAAACCAAAGTTTATGATCAGGATCGTCTTTATCCAGGTAGTGTATGGTGATTTCTTCACCTTCCATTATATCCCTGATTGCCTCAATTTGTATTTCAACAGTTGCAAAATCATAGATTACCCGTGAATTGGGATTATCACTGTGATTGTAGATAGAGCCATATCCTAAAGCCAATGCCATATGATCCAGGTCCCAAATAAAATAATAATTATACAATTCGGTACCATCCAATAATGGCATTTGCGAAATGGGAATCAGTATCAGTGGACATATCTCTATCAGACTACCGGAAGGAATTTCTAAAGCGGTGAAAACTCCCCTGCCTTTTGTTACGGTATCAGCAATATATAAGTGTGGAAGAACTTTCATGTAAAAAATAAAAAAGGAGATGGAACACTTTTCTCAGTATCCATCTCCTTTATCTGTTTTTATTTAACTTTTCTTAGAATTTCAAAAAGGATTGCCGCCACGATCCATTTATCGAGTTAAATTCAATTACATACCAACCGGAATGCAATGCGCTGACATCGTGTTGGTAAACTATCTGCTTACCGGCGTGTATTTGTGCTGAACTAACCATTCTTCCCATATAATCTCTGATAGTTACTTTAGTTTGTCCTGCCACTTCTTTCAATGTAGCATTTACATTTAAAACAGATATCGCCGGATTAGGATATACCAAAGTGCTTGCAAATAAAACCCTCTTATTTATCGAAGTGGTGAGGTTTGCTTTTTTCTCAATGGAAATCAGTACCTGTCCGCAATTATTGGAAGTAGTCAATTCATCCAACTGTTTATCAGGATCTATACAGGCTATCAGGTAATATAATCCAGCAGGTATTGAATCAGGCAATCTTAAAACGGATTCCAATTCTGTACTCAAATCGGGTAAAATAGGCTGCCCATGTGCCATTTGTTCAAATTTGGCTATTGGCTCAGCATCAGTAAGATTTCTTTTGATATAAACAGATACATTGTATTGACCTGAAGGAGTCTCTCCAATATTTTGAATAAATTGTTGAATGTGCATGGTATCTCCCTGGTGCATGGTGCCATGATCCAGAATCAATCCTGCGTGCTTCAAATCTGCTTTTTTATTCGGTACGACTATTTCAACACTTAGGCCATTATTACCTTCATTTATTTCAGTTAACTCATTATCGGCATCCAGGTGGATTGCAATAAAATATTTGTCAGTCGGTATTTCTCCCGGCATGAGTATAGGGATTTCTATTTCTTTCAATTCACCCGGAGACAAAGCCGGAATATTGACTTTACCTAAAACCAGGACTTCCTTTGTCAAGGAGTTTTCATTAATCAGATCCAGCTTATCATTCAAAGGAATGGATGCCCAGGTCCCTTTATTCATTACCTTGATCTTAACCATTGCAGAAGATCCTTTTTGAATGGTATCCGATGTTACCAGGCCGGCTATCTCGAGGTCTGCCTGTTTTTGGGTGAATCTAATTTCAGCATTCACGCCATTATTTAATTCATCCAACTCATTAATCTTGTTTTCAGAATCCGCCAGTATTTCCAATTGGTAAAGCCCTGAAACTACAGAGATCGGCAAAGTAAATTTGGCTTTAACCAGGCTGGAATCCCCCACTGAAATCGAAGAATAACTGATCTCCTTAGATTGGATTACAATTCCTGTAGAATCTTTTATGTTATATAAAATTGAAAATCCACCGGTTCCATTTATCCCGATGTTTTTCAGTGCATGACTCACTTCATATTCCTCTTCAGATTCCCACCATGCAGGTACTTTCAAATCGGAAATAAAGATATCAGGCATTTTATGCACAACCGTATAGGTGAATGAACTTAAATTATTAGTTTCTTTTGATTCTGACACCACTGAAAGTGCATCAGCAAACGAGGAGAAAGTAAGGGTGCTGTCAGAAATTTGAATTGGTGGCACAAAAGAAAGCATCGTATCTATAGACATTTCAGGTAAAAGTGTATCTATAAATATATTTCCAAGTAATATACTATCCTTACTGCTACCCGCATTATACCAGACTTTAGTAGTTCCATTTACAGCCCTGGCCTCACCCAAATTGGCTATGGATAATTTGAGATTGTTTGACTTACCAAAAATCAAGGCAGTATCAGCCATTTTGAAATCCGTTATTACCAAGTCTGGCTTTGGATCCCGGATGGTGATCCGCACACTCTGACAATTATTATTTTTTGTAACCTCCTTGATTTTGTAATTGTAATCTATGCAAAGATTTATATAATATGAACCAATACCCGAATTAGCAGGAATTCTTACTTCTGTCATCTTAAAAAAAGTATCCCCCGGATTCAATTTCACCCGTATAGTATCCAATGCTATGGCACTATTGCCACCTTTCAGCAAAGCTTTGGTAGACAAATAGTACTCCACTACCATGGTATCTGATTTTTTTGTTCCAATATTGGTCATTTTGAACGGCACTTTTATTTTGCCTCCCTTGCCAAATGATTCGTTATAGGAAACAGCAGTGATATTATATAAATCAGCAACAGGCACGATCACAGAAGTACCATCCGATCGGCAATTGTTATTTTCATTGGATTCAGGTACTGTATTCAAAGGGTCAAGGCAAGTTAAAAAATATTTATTCCCGGTTGCTGTTTCATATTGTCCCTGGTATGCTATGCTGGTATCGTATGATTGATTTATTTCTAAAGCAGGAATATTAAAACTGGATAATAATACAGAACCGGTCCCATTAGTATTGGGTCCCAATCTTAAATATCCTGAAGTAGAGTCTGATTTTTTAACACCGGTGTTTTTAACTTTAATTTTAATAGAATATTCGGTGCCTTCACCTACATATAATTGCGTAGGATAAGTCAAGGATTCTATGATCAGGTCTGGCAATGGGTTGGATATGTTGAGTGCAATTGAACTGCAATTATTTGACTCATTAATTTCATTTACCTGTTTGCGGGAATCTGCGCAGACAATAATAAAATAATTTCCCGGATTGATTTTGGTATTAATATTCACCTCATCCGGTCTGTTTGTGACTAAAGGCAGAGCAGGTAAGTTGACCGAAGCCAGTAAAGCGTCACTGTTGTCAAATGTTGCATTAGTGGATAAATATACACCAGTGGAGCTTTCATTAGCCTGGTCCGAACCTGAATTGCTTGTAGTAAATCTGACAGCAAATGGGGTTCCCACCGGTACCGGATTTTGTGATAATGCGAGTCCAAATATATTGAGCTCAGGTCTTGGAATAGTTACGGAGATCACGTAGGAAGTGCAATTATTATTTTCACTGGCCTCGATCAACTGATTGTTGGCATCCGCGCAAATGATTAAATAATAATTCGCTGCGGCTAATGAAGATGGTAAATTCAGAGTACCTGAAACCGAAGTTTTGGATCCGGCAGAAATTGAAGCTATACTGCTTTGGTACAGGCTTATATCACCAGATGAAAAATTATTGTCCAATGAGAAAACTGCTTGCAAAGAAGTAGCAGTAGCAGTACCATCACCAATATTTGAAATCATTCCCGTAAATGGAATCAGCATACCCGGAGATGCACTTCCGGGAATAGAAGAGGTGACATCCAAAGCCAGATCTGGCGAAGTTGGGGTTGGCGGTGGCGGAGGTGGAGGATTGCTCCCTGGTAAAGTAAGGGTTATAGCTGTCACACTGCAATTATTGGTTTCACTGGATTCAGCAACTGCATTGTTTATATCTACACATACAATAAGATAATATGTACCACTGGTAGAATTACTAGCCATTTGCAAATTATACGTTCCCGTTGCTGTACCGGTAGTAGACAAAGACGGAATATTAGCATCAGCAATTATCTGATCGTCATTCGATGCACTATTATTATTTGAAAAATAAGATCTGGCAACAGAAGCTCCTGCCGTAGCGGTACCTCCATTTGCAATACTGTAGGCCAAAGTGAAAGTTTGAGTAACCGCCGTGATCGCATTTGGAGAAACAGAAATAGAACTTACGCGTAAATCAGGGGTATTGGTTGGTGCAGGGGGTGGCGTGGTACCTCCTCCCGTAATAGTACCCGCGTTACCGCTACAATCGGAAATACATCCGGCATTATTCACTATATCCCTTATTCTTGCCCCGGGTAGCGGTCCAAATCCATTGGCAAAATTGATGCCGACTGCGGAATTAAGATGGCAATAAGACATGATAGTTCCTTTACCGGCAGCTGGTAGAGGACCGTCGGCACAGGATCCCTCTGCATCATAACAACCATCTATTGCTCCACCCGGCCATGAACATGATTGTGTATGTGGTGATCCGAGATTATGTCCCATCTCATGAGTCAATACATTTACATTCCATGAATAAGAAGGATACGAAGCACCTGTGGTGAATAATTCACTATACGCAAAACTTGAACCACACAATCCTGGCAAATAAGCTACACCGGAAGCACCACTGCCGGAAGCCATCTTTACATAGTGTGCCAGGTCTCCATTAAATGAACCTAAAGAATTGCTGAAATCCAAGCCTGAAAAGGGTTCTACCCCAGTCCATACTCTCATTTGCGAAATTCCGGTGGCCACACTTTCATTTGAATAGATTGATGCTGTGGCATTGAACAAGCCAGACACAAAATCCGCAGCGCCTGTAACGCTGTTCCCTTTAAATGTATACACATTATTGCCTATTTCAAAATATACATCCACGCATTTGGCAATGGAACTGCGCAAACCTTCATTTATAACTTTCACCTGATTTGGCCACTCGGGTAATTCTTTAGTATTACACACAAAACCCGGATTGTCCATATCGGCCTGGTCTACAAGCATAAAACTATTGCTTCGTAACGCATTGCTTTTTCCTATTACCTGCTGATCCCTGTTTTCACGTGCTATGATACCCATTACTTCATTGTCAAACAAACTGATACTGACAAATGAATGGTCATCACCTTTGATTTTTCCCTTATAAAATAGTCCGGGCGTATAAGCATATTCCTCCCCTTTTTCATTTGTAAGTTTAAATCCGGCACTGAATATATTATTTTCTATCAGCTCCAATTCTTGTTCGCCTCCATCAAGAGCAGGTACAATCAAATTTAGAAGTGCCGGTTTTTCAGATTTTATAGAAGCATAAGCCGAAGCATCGTAGTTAAATATCTTCACATTTGATTTGGATCGTAAGGCTTTCCAGTTTAACTCCTGTGCTTTATCTACTGTGAATAATTTTACTGGCTTTTGACTATAAACCAATTCAATGCTCATCAGTGCAAAGCACAAAAATACTAGTTTTAGCCATTTCATTTTAGTACAATTCACCTTTTAAATCTTTAAATTTAACAATCTTATCTCTTCTTTCTCAGTCGGTTATTGGTTTTTCAGGCGTTGTTCACGATACGTTCGGTTATCGTTTCAGGATAGGCTGCAAAATATAAAATTCATGTCTATTTTAAAAGCTTTTAGCCTGGTTTTTCCGGTTTCATTTGAGGAAAAAACAATACTTCTTGTATAGAAGCCTGGTTTGTCATAAGCATTACCAGTCTGTCTATTCCTATTCCAAGCCCGGAAGTTGGAGGCATCCCATATTCTAGAGAACGTAAAAAGTCTTCATCCAGGGCCATCGCTTCCTGATCACCTCTGTCGGCTAATTTTAATTGCTCTACAAATCTTTCCCTCTGGTCCACCGGGTCATTTAATTCTGAATAAGCATTTGCTATTTCTTTGCCACACACAAACAATTCAAACCTTTCTACCATTCCGGGCTTTGATCTGTGTTTTTTGGCTAAAGGCGACATCTCCATGGGATGATCTGTAATGTAGGTGGGTTGAATGAGGTGATGCTCTACTTTCGATCCAAAGATTTCATCAGTAAGTTTACCAATACCCATGCTGTTATCTACCTGGATATGCCATTCTTTACATTGATTTCTCAACTCCTGCTCATTCATGGAAGATATGTCCACACCGGTATATTCTTTTATTGAATCGTGCATGCTCAATCTTTTAAAAGGGCCTTTAAAACTCAGCAGGTGCTCACCGAATTTCACTTCTGTCGCATCGTGCAGCTCTGTACAAATCTTTTCAATTAAAGTCTCCACCATTTCCATCATCCAGATATAATCTTTGTAAGCAACATAGATCTCCATCATGGTAAATTCGGGATTGTGAGTGCGATCCATCCCTTCATTTCGAAACATTTTACCTATTTCGTACACGCCTTCAAAACCACCCACTATCAGTCTTTTGAGATATAATTCATTGGCTATACGCAAATACAATGGAATATCTAATGTATTGTGATGCGTGCTGAATGGTCTGGCTGCCGCCCCGCCGTGAATGGATTGCAATACAGGAGTCTCCACCTCCATCCATCCCTGTGCATTGAAAAAAGCACGCATCGTACTTATCAGCCTGGATCTTTTGATGAATATGTCTTTTACATGACTGTTTACCAGGAGGTCCACATAACGCATCCGGTAGCGGAGCTCAGGGTCTACAAAAGCATCATGGATAGTACCTTCTGCATCGGTCTTTACTACCGGCAGTGGTTTCAGTGACTTAGACAGTAGGCTCAGGGACTTCACATGAATGGTAATCTCTCCCATTTTCGTACGAAAAACATACCCTGTGATCCCTACAAAATCACCCAGGTCAATCATCCTGGTAAAAAGAGGATCATATGCCTCCGATAGTTCATCTTTTTTAAGGTAGATCTGAATTCTGCCTTTTGAATCCATCAGCTCGGCAAACGAAGCTTTGCCCATAGATCGTTTCATCATGATACGCCCTGCTACTGAAACCTCTAGCTGTGTTTCCGGGTTTTGCTCAAACTGGCTGAGTATTTCTGGTGAATAATGACTGATCACAAAGCTGGATGCCGGGTAAGGATCGATACCTGATTGGCGAATTTCGGCCAGAGTCTGGCGCCGGATCTGTTCTTGTTCGGTTAATATTAAAGACATTTATATATATATAGTGGCACAAATGTAGTAAATTGGTATTGAAATAATTACGCCTTTGGATATTCTGATTTAACTAAATTGTTGTGATTTTATCATTATTTTCCCGCTTTTATCGTTAATGTATTCATGCCCAATAAAGTAAACTGACCCAAAAAGGAAATAGGATGATATGCAATAATATGAATATTTTTAAGCCTTAGATTTTCATGAGGATATATATACTGTTTTTGATTGTGCTCTTTACAGGAAGGGAGAGTAAATTATTTGGGCAAAATCCGAGAGTGGTCAGGATCCAGGTCGATGCATGTGCATTAGTTGAAGCTAATGGTGAATTTTATCAATTTATTACCGGAGATAAAGATTACGATTTATCAAAGAACATTACTTCAATAATTGTTTCTAACCCTGCAACCGGAGGAACCGTATCCGTATCCAGTTTTAAAGGGCCAACTTCCACATTCTTAACCTCATTAAACAACAAAACCACTCCCTGCCCCAAACCAGTATTTATCAATCCTTATGATCCACCATATAATGGAATCCTTCCGCCAAATAGTGTAGTACTGGCATTTGTTCAAAATGCGCCAACCCCGGATGCATTGCGGTCCAAGCTCACTTCGTTATGTGGTCGCTCTCCTATTTTTGTAATTGTAGCAAATACCAATACTAACGCCTTATTCAATAATAGATCAAGTTGTTCATTTTCGTGCCCACGGGTAATTAACATTGTTATTGGAAACTATTCAAAATCTTTTGACTTTGATGCCAACAGACTGATAGATGTCTCCGGATCTTATCTCGAAATTAATTCCCAAGACAGTGTCTTGTACAAGGATTCAGACGGGTGCGAGGCATTTTCACTTCCATGCGACACTCCCCAAATTATTATCCCAAGTCAATCATTATTCAGGTGTTCTTCCATCGGTGATACATTACCGGTAATCTCAGATAAGGTGACAGGAAATGCCTTTTATTTTACTTTACCTAACAGGGCAGGTATCAAATATAAAGCCGGAGATGTAATAAATCAGGCAATCCGGTTATATGCCTCCGACTTTTCAAATTGTGATTCTGCAGGAACGGTTAAAGAAAAAATTTATGATGTAAGAATACAACCTAGTCCCAAAATAGATGACAGTATACAAAGGACCGTCACGGTGTGTGGATACTACATTCTTCCAAAAATTACCGGGACAAATTTGATAAATCCAAAATATTTCCCTCACACATTCGGTGGGGCTGGAACACTTTACGGTACAGACTCTTTAGTTTCTAATAAACCAAATCAAATTGACACCGTTATATGGAGGGCTTTTGATATGGACGCATCTTCTACTTGTACCTCAGAAAAATTTGTAACTATTATTTTCAAACCCGCACCCAAGCTTGACAAACCACAAGATGTTAACCTGGCTTGCGGAGGTAGTTTCACTCTTCCTTCCATCGCCGGCAGTGGTGATCTCATGAACGCAAATTATTTTACCTCAAGTAAGCGTAATGGAATTCAATTACTCCCAGGTATTAGTATAGATACGAGTATAACTATATATGTAAATGCGTTTTTTGATAAATGCATTTCTGAAGATACCTTCAATATCAGTGCTCCATCCAATCCTGTCATCCCCAAAAATATAGTGGACTCTGATACTTTTTGTACAAGTCTTAAATTACCCTCTTACCGATTACCTATCAGTTACAACACCCGGCGCGATGGTACAGGAATAAGCTTTGCCATGGGAGCCGATATCATTGCCTCTTATAAATTATATGTCACGGTAGATAGCAGCGGATGCAAATCGGTGGACAGCGTGAATTATACCCGAAAACCAGTATTTATTGATCCCAAAATAATAGATGAGCCGTGCACTCCTTTCTTTAATGCTTTACCGATAATCACCGGCCAAAACCTGACTGGGAATGAAGCTTTTTATTCCGAAAGGGGTGGCAAGGGAAAAAAATACATTCCGGGAGATAGTGTGATGGCATTTAAAAGAAACTATCTCTATGATTCCAAAATACTTTATATGTATGATAGCACCACTTACTCTACCGGTAAATGCGTAAGTGAGGTACCAGTGATCATTCCATTCTTCAGCATCGTAGAAATTGAACCTGTATCGGACACCATGCTGCAATGCAGTCAGGGATTTAAATTACCGGATAGGACTACTCTCGGTTTCTTCAAACCTACCATTTATTCCCAGCCTAATAAAGGAGGAATCTCCTACCCATGGGGTAGCAGCATCAGCAATGCAGGTACATACTATGTATATGGAAATTTTTCTAAATGTTTTGACGAGGACACGTTCAAATTATTACCACCTCCGCAGGTATTTATATCAAAGGCCATATTTCATAATGATTCCTTTTGCACCAATTCTTTCAAGTTGCCTTCCCATCCAACTTTTTCAATCACATACAATACCAGAAAAGATGGAACAGGTCAGCCGTTCAATTCTAATAATGAAATAAACAATACCACCACACTTTATCTGACCATAGACAGCAGTGGATGTACAGGCACAGATAGTATTACCTATATTAAGAAAACCATTTTTATTGATACGCTACCCATCATAGAGCCCTGCGCTCCGGTATTTAAAGATTTACCGCTCATCACGGGTACTAATCTTACCGGTAACCAGGCCTATTATGCATTACCAAACAGGCAAGGGAAAAAATATTTACCCGGTGATACTGTAATGTCTGTGATCAACAATAATATATACAATGCCAGGATCTTGTATGCAAATGACAGTGGTTATTGTCAAAATGAACGACCCTACGCCATACCTTTTTTTACATATGCAGATCTGGATCAACCAAAAGATACTACTATACTTTGTCACGAGTCATTTTCCCTTCCTGACAGGGGAAACTATTCTTTTTTCAAACCGGACATATACAGTCTTCCAAATCAACAAGGGGATAAATATTCCTGGGGGCAAGAAATTAAAGCCTCCGGAACATACTATACCTATTATTCCAGTAATCCTTTTTTTTCTAAGTGTTTCGATCAGGATACATTTCATCTCACTATTGATAGCGGCCCAATCTACATCAGCAATCCTGATCTGAAAGATTGTAATTCCGTAACACTTCCGGAGGTTAATGGATCAAAGTTTTCGAAAGACTCCACTTTCTATTTTGTACAACCCTTTGGGCTTGGAGCCCGATTCAAACCTGGCACCGTAATCAAT
>CAYNIG010000139.1:0-11840 GCA_964396995.1 uncultured Saprospiraceae bacterium
TTTATCGCCTATCCGGTATTGAAAGGTTGAATCTGCCGGAGACTTATCCGGGTTCCACTGAAAATAAATCGTTTTATTATCCTTGTCCCACTGAATATTTCCCGGAGAGGAGCCAATCCATTTGGGATCCTGCATTATTTTATCTACAGTGAGAGACGATAAGTGAGTTTGAGCAAGGAGATTTCCCAGTGAGAGAAGAATAAAATAAAAAACTATTTTCATAAATACGGTTTAATGCCTGCAAGATAAGAATACTGATATTTTACGGAAAGGATTTATTGATCGGGTTACCAAAGCCGTTTATCGATTTTTTGCGCAACTAAGGAATTTTGAAAGGTTAAAATGTATTGAATACTTTACAAAACATTTAATTCTATGAAATTTTTCTATTTCTCCTTGCTTATTTTGTTCACCTTGAGTACCTCCTGTAAATCTGAACGACACGACAATCACGACGATAAAATTGCAAATGATGAAAAATCCAATTCCCAAGAGGAAAACGGGGAAGATAAAAATAGCGACTTTGATTTTAAAGAAGGCGAATTGCTGCCCGTGAGTGAGCTAAAATCCCTTTTTCCGAAATCATTTGGTGGATTAGACAGGCAAACATTAAAGGGAGAAAGTACTGGCGCCTTCGGTTTTAATTTGGCTACCGTAAAGTCAGAATACGAAAAAGGGGAAAAAGAAATCACCCTTGAGCTAATAGATTTTGGCGGCATTCCGGCAGTGGCCCAGGTCATTGCTGCCTGGTCCAAATCAGATATATTCCATGAAGACGAAGATGGATATGAAAAAGTAGCCGAATGGAAAGGACACAAATCATTTGAAAAATCAGATACAAAGGATAATAATTCTTCCCTAGCGATTTTATATAAAAACAGATTTTTGGTTTCGGCCTCAGGTAAAAACATCCCACTCGATGATCTGAAAGATTATCTTGATGATGATTTTATGGACGAGCTGGATGACCTGAATATCGACTAAGATATATTTTCAAAGTATCCTTTCAAGATCTTTCAAGGAGTGGATACGATGATCATGAGGTACGGTGGTCTCTTTTTTATTATGATCCATATAAATACTGGCGATACCGGCATTGAAAGCACCTAATAAATCTGCTTCCGGACTATCTCCGATCATTATACAAAACTCTTTTGAGGTACCGGCCTCCTGTATACCCAGTTGAAAAATTTTCGCATCGGGTTTAATAAATCCAGTTCGTTCTGAGGTGATGATATTCTTAAAAAACCGGTCCAGGTTAGAGTGTTTAAGTTTGCGGTGTTGAGTGATTTCAAAACCATTGGATATAATATGCAGATTATATTCTTTTTGAGTAAGATATTCGAGTATTTCTCTTGTGTAGGGAAACAGGTTAGTGCATTCAGGTAAAAATCCGAGATATACCTGGCTCATGTGCTTTGCTTTATTTATATCACCGAGACTAAAATCTTGTAGGGTTTCGTACATTCTTTTCCATTTAAGATCCTCCTGGCTGATGCCCCCCCTGCTATACAAATCCCAGTAATATTGATTGTGCTTTAAATAATGAGCATGAAAATCATGAAAACCCACCGAAAGTTCTTTATTTATACCTGAAGCAAGAAACATTTTTTCAAATGCCTCATAGGAATTCTTATCAAAGTCCCATATGGTATGATCCAGGTCGAAAAAAATATGCTGATAAGAGCTCAAGATTCAACTCTGGCTATAGTAGATAAATTCCCCTGCACTATATCATTTATTTTGACTTCTATCTTGGCATCCAATGGCAAATACAGATCCACCCTGGACCCAAATCGAATAAACCCCAGTTCTTCTCCCTGCACCACCTCGTCGGAAATTTTTAAATAATTAATTATCCTTCTGGCCATTGCGCCTGCGATTTGTACTACGCCTACTTTATATTTACCCTGATCGATTACAGCAAAATGTCGTTCATTTTCAGTGGATGATTTTGGATCCCAGGCCACCAAAAACTTGCCGGGAAAGTAGTGATTGTAAATCACTTTCCCACTTACCGGTACCCTGTTTACATGTACATTCAGAGGTGACATAAAAATGGATACTTGTTTTCTTTTGTCCTTAAAATAAACGGTCTCTACCATATCTTCTATTACTACTACTTTGCCATCACAGGGAGCATATATAATGTCGTCGCCAGGCAAAGGAATTACTCTGACCGGGTCCCTAAAAAACCAAAGTACCCAGGCGAAATAAAGGGATAATAATAATAAAACCGGTATGGTCAGTATATGCAAAAAATTGATGACTAAAGTGGCTAATAATACAATTACGATGGCACTGATAAGGATTATTTTATATCCCTCTTTGTGAATATTCATAGATGGTGCAAATATAGTGAAATAACTGCAGGGGTTGCATTTGTGCCAAACTCACAGAGGCTCTCTGAAGTCTATTTCCAAAAGAGAAAAATAATAAGACTGGAAGCAGGCAAAAGAAAAATGAAGGCATCAAATCTGTCTAAGAATCCTCCGTGACCCGGAAGGCTGGTCCCTGAATCCTTTACCCCATATCGTCTCTTTATCATAGATTCAAATAAATCTCCTCCGGTAGCCAGGATAGAGACCAGAAATCCATAGATCACCCATTGTATTGGATTAAGATAATGAAGGTATAGGGAGATTGCAAGGGCACCTAAAATGGTGAATAACAGACCACCTAAAAAACCCTCAAATGTTTTTTTGGGTGAGATTTCTTTGTACAATGGCCGTTTGCCAATAAGCCGGCCAGTAAAGTAGGCCATAATATCATTACACCAGATTAAAATCAACAAAGTCAGCGGTTTCCACATTTGATACGAACCCTGGTAATTACAAACCCAGTAAAACAAGAGCAAAGGAAATCCGATATAGATCAATGCCATACTATAAGCCTGGTAATAGCGCCAATCACCCATTACATTTTGGGTTAAAAGGTAAAGGAAAATAAGGGATGAGAAGAACAGTGATCCGATCAGGCTATATACCAGGGAATGATCTATAAATACATTGGACAGAATCAGATATAAAATTAAGGGTAGTATGCTCCCTGATGCAGCTAGCCTTACCATCAAAACAGGGTTATTAATTTCTGCCCCATGGAGGGCTAATTTCAGATATTCCGTTGAAGAAAAATATCCTATGATGAGAAGTATTATTCCAAAAGTCAGATCGGAATAATAAATTCCGCTGATGACTACCAGCCCCAGTACAAGGGCAGTGATCAATCGTAAAGGTAAATCATTCATTAAGATAGGTTTTCAGAAATGGAAGCAGCATTTTCTGCATCGTTCGTTTTGTTTGCTTTTCTTTGTATAAACCAATAGCCTACAGCAAAAGATAAAATTACAGAGGCGATTAAGTAGTACCACTCCACTGATATAGTGCTTTCTAGATCCTCAGTAGCCATAGCAGGATTAAAATAGGTAATGAGCACCTGCATTCCATTATTAAAAGCATGAACTAATATTGGAACCCAAAGAGTACCTGTCCAAAAATACAATAAACCAAGTATTAATCCTAAAAACATACGGGGCAGAAAACCTTCAAATTGAAAGTGAAATGCACTAAATATGACGGAAGCTAGGATAATGGCAACATAAGGGGATTTGAAATAGCGGCTCAGTTCTTTTTGAATAATCCCCCTGAAAATCAATTCTTCTCCAATACCTGGAATGATAGCGATTACGATGAGATTTAAAATCAGACTGGCCAGGCTGTTCATCGTAAGCAGTTTCTTAAGCAGTTCTGCGGTCTGTGCTTCTGCGTTTGACATCCAATCAGGCAAATCCCACAGTTTATTTATTTCATAGGATTTGGCCACAATAGGGTAGGTTACTAAAAGAAAGAGGATGCCCATAGCGATGTATTGCCATCGAACAAAGGACTTCAAATCAAGCCCCTTGAATAAATTCCGCTTATAGTGAATGTATCCCCAAGCCAATCCGGGTAATATAAACATGGTCAGATGATTGATGAGTAATATAGCTCTCGTCAGCATAGTATTATCTCCCATCAGTACTTCCGGTTTTAATAATCCCATTATCCCATGTCCTGAGGAAAGGGATAAGATGATCATAGGTATAAAGCCCAAAAACACTCCTATGCAAATCAAAATAAACAATATAAAAAGTCGCATTATGCGAAGATAGTATATTTGTATTTCAGCATTTAAAAATCAATAAGTAAATGACCAAACTCAGCGTAAATCTGAACAAAATTGCACTCATCCGTAATTCCCGTGGCCACAATTTACCCGACCTGATGAAAGTGGCTATTGACTGCGAAAGCTATGGTGCTCAGGGTATTACTATTCATCCACGCCCAGACCAGAGGCATGCAAAATACAGCGATGTGCCGTTGCTCAAAGAGATTGTGACGACGGAATTGAATATTGAAGGTTTCCCTTCTGAGGACTTTATGCAGGTAGTATTAAGACACAAGCCAGACCAGGTGACTTTGGTCCCTGACGAACCAGGAGCTCTAACTTCAGATCATGGATGGGATACCATATCAAGGAAAAACTACCTCATTGAAATCATCAAAAGATTGCAGGGAGAAGGGATAAGAACTTCCATTTTTGTAGATCCTGACCCCAGGTGGGTGCAGGGTGCTAAAGAAACAGGGACAGATAGGGTAGAGCTCTACACCGGCCCCTATGCTGAAGATTATGATGTAGACCACGATAAAGCAGTAAATCCGTATGTGGAAGCTGCCATAGAGGCGAATAAACTAGGTATTGGGATTAATGCCGGACACGATCTCAGTTTATATAATCTCCGTTTTTTTAATACCGCAGTGCCCGGGCTTTTGGAAGTATCCATTGGTCATGCCTTAATTTGCGATGCTTTGTATTTTGGACTGGAAACTACTATAAAAAAATATTTGGATCGATTGGCAGATTAAATATTCCCCCTGCATCTAATAGTTTAACAGATTAAGGCTCAAAATGGCCACGTTGATCGATAGTTTTTGAGGCTTAAATATTTAAAGTATACATTTATATCACGCTTAAAGAAAATCATGTTTTTAAGGTTATTATACGAAGGTGTCCTGCAGTCTTTTGGTCAATTGGTGGCTAATAAACTTCGTACATTCCTTTCCTTATTGGGTATATCCATAGGTATATTCTGCATTATTGCGGTATTAAGCGCAGTAGATTCATTGGAAGATAATATCAAAGGTAGTTTTGAAAAACTTGGTAATGATGTACTTTATGTAACGAAAATGCCCTGGAATGAAGATCCGAGTCAAAATTACTTTAAATATCTCCGTAGACCCAATGCTAATCATAATGAACTGGTGGCTATGAAAGCCAGAGTCAAAAATGCATCTTTAGCAGCTTTACAGGTATTTATCGGTGGGGCAAATCTTAAGTATAAAAACAACAGCATAAGTGGTGCTTTTATACTTGCTGTGAGCTATGATTATAATGATATGTTCAAAATTGAATACCAGGCGGGCCGTTTTTTAACTCCTTATGAATATGAAACAGGTGCTGATAAAATGGTGATTGGAGCCGAGATCGCAGAGACATTATTTGGATCGCTGGACCCTATTGGAAAAACCATCCGAATGAAGGACCGGCAGATGGAGGTAGTTGGTGTGATTAAAAAATCAGGTAAAGATCTTATTAACCCCGCCGATTTTGATCAGGGAGTCCTCGTAGGATACAACGCAGCAAAAAAACTGGCCAATCTCAGAACCAATCGGCTTTTTGGTACCAATCTAATGGTTAAAGCAGCGCCCGGTGCCGATCTTGAAGATCTTAAAGCTGAAGTCACTTCGGTGCTAAAAGCGGAACGAAGACAAAAACCTTACGAACAGGCCAGTTTCAGTATAAATGAAATGTCTATACTTACCAATATACTGGATAGTTTTTTCAGTGTACTCAATATAGTAGGAATTGTAATTGGATTCTTTGCCATCCTTATCGGAATGTTTTCTGTAGCTAACATTATGTTTGTATCGGTCAAAGAAAGGACGAATATTATAGGCATCAAAAAAGCACTGGGTGCCAGGAGGTATTTTATCCTCCTGGAATTTTTGATAGAAGCAGTGGTACTTTGTATCATAGGTGGTCTGATGGGACTCACTATGGTGTTTATTATTTTGAAAATATTATCTTCCGTATTTGGCTATACCATGTTTTTATCTGCCGGTAATATTGCCATAGGGGTTGGATTGTCTGTTTTCATTGGTGTTCTGTCAGGTCTTATACCAGCTCTACAGGCATCTAAATTGGATCCGGTTGAAGCGATCAGGAAGTGAGCGATTTGGTTTCAAAAACAATATCATGTTGGTAGTCATTCTTATACCTGGAATCATTCAGCGGGAGATAAAATCTTACTTATGCCCGGTCAGCTCCTTTAGCCTGCCAAAGAATGATTTTTTTCTATCCGAACTTATGCTCCAATCTACAGGCACAGATTGAAAACCATTTTCGAAGCCTTCCTCTTTCATCCGATAATCAAAATACCCCCAGGAGGCGTAGCTTTTGACTGCGGTCAAAAAATGGCAGCTATCAGAATCAAATTGAAAGTGGTCGTCTTCATTGAATAATATGGGTTGATCGCGATACGATTTTATTTTTTTGACTTCTGCGACCATTTGATTTATTCCAACCGATGAGGATACTCCATTTCCGTGTAATAAAATAAAGTCTGAAGCTTCCACTACACGTTGAGTTGGAATTTTACCCCCGGCAAAACTGGTACTTACTAATAGTTTTGCATCCATTTTTTTTATCCTGTTCATTAATTCAAATACCCGGTGCGGTTTTAGTATTTCATGATCGTATTGAATATCGGCTTCATTATTGATTTCGATTAAAATGTTTTTATATTTTTTGGCCAGCAGCCAAGTGGTAATATTGTCCGTGGCATTCTTGATGGCTTGTTCATTTTCCAGATTTTGATCCTGGCCGAAATAAAAGTATCCCAGGATAACTACCATTCCAATTTGATCTGCTTTATCCAGTATTTTTTCAAGGCGAAAGATATATTCTTCCCTGAGCTCACCTTTCGAATTAAAAGCTGAATTGATCCAACCTTTATTCCCATAACCCATAGGACTGCCTCCTTGTAGGTTGAGGGTGAAGGCAAGCAATCCATGTCGATACCACTCCTGCATATTTCTTATAAATTCATCGGTGTTTCTATTGGCATCCCATAGTTTAGTGTCCAAATAGGCAAATTGATCCCGGGTAACCGGATTAAGATCATCAAATATCCCCTGTACCATACGACTGTTCATGAGCAGCCCTTCTATTTTGTGCCCGTTCCAATACCTTCCCTGGTAAGTAATCCTTTTATTAATATAAAATTGGTTGCCCTTTATGGCAATCCGGGTAGATCTTTTTTGAGCTTCAACTGTTGACAAACTAATACAGAAAATACTCAGAACTAAAAGGTACCTGGACAGTACGAGTGGCTTCATTTGATTTTTATTTACGAAACTTAAAAATAAATGTTTGCCTAAATTAAAAAGTAAATAAATAAAAAAGCCCTGATCAGCAAAGACCAAGGCTATTTTTATATTTCGTTTTTCGGACTATTTTACTTTAGCCACTATGGCTTTGAAATCATCAAAATGATTCATTGCCAGGTCGGCCAAAACTTTTCGGTTGAGTATGATATTTTTTGAAGCAAGTAAATGGATCAGTTTGGAATAAGACAAGCCTTCCATCCTGGCTGCAGCATTGATACGAGCAATCCAGAGTGCCCTGAAAGCTCTTTTTTTGGTCTTGCGATCCCGGTAAGCATATTTCCAGGCTCTTTCCAGAGTATGCTTGGCTGCGGTGAGAATGTTTCTGCGAGCACCCCAAAATCCTTTGGTGGCTTTGAGTAGTTTTTTTCTTCTTGCTCTGGAAGCGACATGGTTTACTGAACGTGCCATTTTTATAATTGTTTTTTCGACTTTCCAGGGATCTTAGTGTAGATACTTTGCTCCTGTAGGGTCGGATGTTAAAAATTGATTACAAATTCTTTATTTGCTGATAATGAACTGAATGCATTTGCATTACAAGCAAAGCATACGCAATACTCTTTTTTCGTCAGCTTTGCTTACCAGTGCCATTTCTCTATTGTCTTTCTTAGATTTTTTAGATTTTTGGCGCAGACGATGCGAAGTATTCGCTTGGAATCTTTTTACTTTTCCTGAACCAGTCACGCGGAATTTCTTCTTAGCGCTGGAATGAGTTTTCATTTTAGGCATACTGCTTTATTTAGAAGAGGTGCAAATATACCATTTTATCCTAAATGGCAAGTGGAATTTTTTACACTTTTTTTGGTGCCCCTTTCCTCGGTGTAAGTAAAATAAACATTTTCTTACCCTCCAGCTTTGGAAGTGATTCACAAGAAGCGATATCATCCAACTCTTTGATGAATTTGAGTAAAAGCAGCTCACCGCGATCTTTAAATACTACAGAGCGGCCCTTAAAAAATACGTATGCTCTTACTTTCGATCCTTCTTTAATAAACTCTTGTGCATGTCGCAGTTTAAAATCAAAGTCATGGTCATCCGTATTGGGACCGAACCGGATTTCCTTAATTTCTGCTTTTACCACTTTAGCCTTGAGTTCCTTTTCTTTCTTTTCTTTCTGGTATAGAAATTTATTTACATCGATAAGCCGGCATACTGGTGGGACAGCATTGGGTGATATTTCAACCAGGTCTATCCCAAGTGTTTCAGCCATTTTGAGAGCCTGCCTTATCGGGTAAATTCCAGTCTCCACCGGTACATCATCGATGATTAATTCTGCAAGATTGTCACCTACTATACGTACCTCAGGAACTCTGATATCGCCGTTTATCCTGAATCCATATTCTTTTTGAAAAGGAACCCCTCGCTGAGGTCCTCTGGGTCTGAAAGGTGGTTTGTTTTCTGCCAAGTATTTTAGGTTTAAGTGAATTAAAATATTTAAAAGGTTTATTAAAAAAAATGCACCGGATTTAGTGAAAAATCCGGTGCAAAACTAATTATAATTTTTTGAAATACAAGAAGTAGTAATTAAAATCAAGAGGTGGCTTCTTTATTGACCATAATTCGCAGCTTCGTTTTATCTTCGTTCAAATCTGCTTCCAGCACTGCTCCAGCTTCAGGTGAATCATTTAGAATGAATTCAGCCAAAGGGTCTTCTATGTACTTCTGAATAGCTCTGTTGAGTGGCCTGGCCCCATATTGAGGATCATACCCTTTCTCAGCAACGAATTTTTTGGCTTCCTCTGTGAGCTTCAGCTCAAAATTCATATTGCCCAGTCTTTTGGTCAGATTTGCAAGGGACAGGTCAATAATCTGGAATATCTGTGCTTCATCAAGACTATTAAATATTACTACATCATCTATACGATTGAGAAACTCAGGTGAAAAAGTCTTTTTCAAAGCATTTTGAATCACACTCTTAGTGTTTTCTTCAGCAGATTCCTGGCGGGCTTTAGTGGCAAATCCTACTCCCTGACCAAAATCTTTGAGTTGACGCACACCTATATTGGAAGTCATGATGATCAATGTATTCTTGAAATCTACTTTTCTTCCCAGGCCATCAGTAAGCAGTCCATCATCGAGTACCTGAAGCAGAATATTATATACATCGGGGTGTGCTTTTTCAATTTCATCGAGTAATATGACCGAATAAGGTTTGCGTCTTACTTTTTCGGTGAGCTGACCTCCTTCTTCATATCCCACATAACCCGGAGGGGCACCGATCAATCTGCTCACAGAAAATTTTTCCATGTACTCACTCATGTCTATCCTGATGAGTGCATCATCGTTGTCAAATAAATACCTGGCCAGCGCTTTAGCTAATTCAGTCTTACCCACCCCGGTAGGTCCAAGGAAAATAAATGTACCAATTGGTTTCTTTGGGTCTTTTAATCCCACCCGATTGCGCTGTATGGCTTTGGTGATTTTTTCAATTGCCTCATCTTGTCCAATGATTACTTTTTTCATATCGCCGGTCATGCTCACCAGTCGTTTACTTTCTTTCTGAGCTACGCGTTTTACCGGGATTCCAGTCATGAGTGCAATGATTTCTGCTATATCATCTTCGTCTACAGGATATCTTTTGCTTTTTGATTCTTCATCCCAGGCTTCTTTGGCTGCCTCCAGCTTGGCCATGAGCTTTGATTCTGAATCACGATATTCTGCGGCTTTTTCGTATTGTTGATTTTTTACTGCTCCATTTTTAAGCTCCTTTATCTGTTCTATCTTTTGCTCTATATCTTCTATATGCTTTGGTACGTGTATATTTTTCAGATGCACCCGTGCGCCTACTTCATCCAGTACATCAATGGCTTTATCCGGTAAAAACCGGTCAGTAATATACCGGTCACTGAGCTTAACACATGCTTTGATTGCGTCATCAGTGTAGGATACATTGTGGTAGTCTTCGTATTTCGATTTTATATTATGAAGTATGGATACCGCTTCATCAGGAGATGGGGGATCTACCATTACTTTCTGGAACCTACGGTCAAGAGCACCATCTTTTTCAATATACTGTCTGTACTCATCCAGGGTAGAAGCTCCAATACATTGGAGTTCACCTCGTGCCAATGCAGGCTTAAAGATATTCGAAGCATCGAGTGAGCCTGTGGCCCCTCCCGCACCGACAATGGTATGGATTTCATCAATGAAAAGGATCACATCTCGTGATTTTTCCAATTCATTCATGATTGCTTTCATTCTTTCCTCAAATTGACCTCTGTATTTTGTCCCGGCAACCAGAGCAGCCAGATCCAACATTACGATTCGCTTGTTAAATAAGGTACGACTAACCTTTCTTTGAATAATTCTGAGTGCAAGTCCTTCTACTATTGCAGTTTTACCCACTCCCGGTTCACCGATCAGAATGGGATTATTTTTCTTTCTCCGGGAAAGTATTTGAGAAACTCTTTCTATTTCGTTTTCTCTGCCAACAATCGGGTCTAATTTATCTTCCTCCGCCAGCCTTGTAATATCCCTGCCAAAATTGTCTAATACCGGTGTTCGGGACTTGGGTTGGCCTTTGCGGGGAAATTTTGAGGAGCTTTCTTCTTCATAACCTGATTCAGAATCAGACTGAGCCTGGGCGAAATAATCACTATTGGCCAGATCCTGTTCCTGAATCACATATTGTAATTCAGAACGGAAAGTTTCGTAATCGACATCCAGTTCACCCAAAATTCGGGTAGCCTCACTGTCTTTGTGCTTCAATATCGAAAGCATCAGATGTTCCGGAGCGACGGTATCTTGTTTCATCTCTTTTGCCTCGAGATGACTCAGACGGTAGATTCGTTCGGCATGCTTGCTGAGAGGTAGGTCTTCCCTTATAGTATTGGCAGGACTGCTGGAAGCTAATTCCTTATGCAGGACCTTTTCCAGCTTGTATTTAAGCTCGGTACAATCCACTTCAAGGCTTTCTAATACCTTGACTACCAGATTGTCACGATCTTTTAATAACCCCAGTAAAAAATGTTCAGTACCTACAAAATCATGACGAAGCCTGTTAGCTTCTTCACGACTCTTGCGTATGACATCTTGAAATTGTGGTGATCTTTTATTACTCATTTACAAAATTAGTTGAAAGACAAAACAATTATACGATTTTAAAGGCAGACACACAAATTCAAATTTTTATGTGTTCCCTATTAAATATACAACACCGATATAGAAATATATTTCAAAATAAATTAAGAATTAAATAAACTCTAACATTTTAGAAGTTAAAATAAGTCCAACTCAACTTTGCAGTATCAAATTTGAGCCCAAACGTAATTTATTGCCAAAAAAATCTACTTTTGCAGTTTATAATGACGAAATGACATGAAGTACTCAATAGATAAAGAAGATAGATATGCCATT
>CAYNIG010000140.1:0-11769 GCA_964396995.1 uncultured Saprospiraceae bacterium
GTCAGTAATAGTGAAGCACGATAAAAAAGGAGAGTTGCAAATCGATACTGATTATTTTATTCCTTTGTTTGGCCTTACTCCCAAGCTTGGGCCTATCGCTGACTGGGGTCTGAATATTGAAAACCAGGCTATTGCGGTGAACACGTTGGATTACAGTACTAGTGTACCCGGAATATATGCCATCGGGGATATTAATACCTACCCTGGGAAATTGAAACTTATTTTATGTGGTTTTCATGAAGCTACCCTGATGTGCCAATCGGCTTTTAAATATATATATCCTGATAAAAAACTGAGTTTTAAGTATACTACGGTGACCGGGATTACAGGGTTATAACAAAAGAAAAATTTTTGCTTTTAAGTATTACAAAAAGTACATTTATTTTGAAATACCAGAAGTATATGTCAAAAGCAATTTCATTAAAAATAGACAATCAAATTTTTAACAAGACTGAAGAATTGATTGCTGAGTTAAAAATATCCAGAAATAAGTATATAAATGATGCATTGGAAAGTTATAACAGAATAAAAGAAATAGAGCTAGTCAATAACCTCCTGGCCAAAGCTTCGATTCTGGTCAGAGAAAATAGTTTAGAAGTATTGCGCGATTTTGAGGGAAGCCCTTTAGATATTGCTTGATCCTAGCAGTATCAAAAAGTACGAAATCTGGCTCGCAAATTTGGACCCTTCACATGGTACGGAATCCGGTAAAATAAGACCTGTAATTGTAGTTCAATCCAATGCTTTAAATCGCGTAAATCATCCTTCCACTATAATACTACCGGTTACTTCAAAATTAAAGTCTGGAGCTTTTCCATTGCGAATCAGAATTGGTAAATCAAAAACAAAATTACCAGAAGAATCTGATATAGTTGTAGATCAAATAAGTGCAATTGATAATAAAAGATTAGTCACCAAAATAGATGATCTGCCAAATCAGTATCATGAAAATGTCAATAAAGCTTTGAAGAAGGTATTGGAGATCTGGGAATAATTTTTAGCAACCTGGTAGACTTTAATATGCCTAGATTTTTCTTATACCTTTCCTTCATACACAAATACAGCTCCCCCACACAACCAGATATTCTCAAAATGCCCGGGTGCTTTTCTATCAAATTTTACAGTCAATGGTCCGCCTTTAGCAATTAATTTTATTTCATTCAGGTCATACAATTTATACATTTCTGCAATAGCCAGAGCAGCCGCAGTGGCTCCGGTACCACAAGCCCAGGTTTCATCTTCTACTCCTCGCTCATAGGTTCGGATCTTCCAATCGGAATTTGATTTTTCAATAAAATTGACATTGATACCTTTAGGAAATTCTTCTGAATACCGGATTTGCCTACCTTTTTCATATACCGGATAGGTATCGATTTGGCTTACGGACTGTATATAATGTGGAGATCCGGTATTCAATACAGCATGATCATAATACATATCTATCTGATGCACATCCTGCATTTTGAGGTTTACATATTCTGATCCAACTAAAACAGCTTCATGCTCGCCATCGGAAGCAATAAATTTTGTTTTATTGTCAATAATTCCAAGTTTTTGAGCGAAAGCAACTATGCATCGTCCTCCATTCCCGCACATACTGCCTTCATTTCCATCTGCATTGAAGTACACCATTTTAAAATCATAACCTGGAGTATTTTCGATCATCATCAAGCCATCAGCACCGATACCAAATCTCCTGTGGCAAAGTGCAGCAAGGGTGTCTTTTTCTTTAAGGTAATTATGGATTCCTGATCTGTTATCCGCCAGGATAAAGTCATTTCCAGCGCCATGGTATTTATAAAAATGGAAATTCAATGTTGAAGAATATTGAATTAAAATTACTTGATTTGATCTTATACCCGATTTTACGAATGTTTATGATTTGTTAATGACTTAAAAAATGAAGATATACAATTGATAATCAATTTATTAATTAAAGAATTAAAGCCAAGCAAGGTGAAAATAAACTGGCATAAGAAAAGGACCGGAATGTGGATCCCCTTATGGAAAGGAAGTAAGTCATAACTGATAAGGCATCCCTTCAGATTAAAATGCATTTATCTTTTTTAACAATTTCTAACCTCCTTTACTTCAAATTCTTATCTTGCAAAAAAATGTTTCGATATTTTTAAGTAGCCGAAGTCAATGCGTATACTCATATTTATTATTTGGATTGCTGTTGGCATCATATATTTTTTTATATGGAGCATGCGTGAAAATTGCTGTGATCGGAGTAAATCAATCCAGTCACCTCCAGTATTGGAATCGACGCAAAATCAGTCTTTATCCAATACACTGCAGCAACCTTCAGAGTCCGAAACCACTACTTCGATTTCCAAACAGGAAAGTTCAACTAGCCCTATCGCCATTCCTGTAATCGGGACATCCTGTATTAAATTCAAATGGGCCGATTCACAACCAATCACAGATTCATGCTTTTTAGCATCAAGAGATTCTGTATTATCCTCTTTGGAAGCCGGTCAGATATTGGAAATCATTGGAGCGTATTTTGAAAAAGAAAATAAGATCATGGCTTCCGGAGACCTGGGTTTACTGAGGGCTTCCGGGATTAAAGAAATGGTGGTTCCATCCATTCCTGCTGACAATATTAAAATCAGAAGTACAAACCTGGGAGACACGATAAATGTTAATTGGGCAGATATTAATCTGATCAATTTCAAACCGGTATTTCAGAATGATCAGATCAAAGAATTAGATGATAAAACCATGATCTATTTTAAATTTGGTTCCAATGCGGGTGTGAATGATGTATTGGTAAATCAATATGTGACTCATCTGGCAAAAAAATTGAAAAAAAACAATCACACCGTTTTAATTACCGGCCATACTGATGATGATGCCAGTGCCGATCACAATTTGAAATTGGGCTTGAAGAGAGCAAATATTATTAAGAATTTGTTGACGGATAAAGGTATAAAGGCATCCAGAATAAAAACTAATTCTAAAGGTGAAGAAATGCCAATTGCGCCTAATGACACGGAAGAAAATCGTAAACTCAATCGCAGAGTAGAAGTAGTTATACTTCCATCTGCTAAACCTCAATAATATAGAATATGCAATCCACTTTCTCATTATGTGATCTGCCTTGGTGGGCTGTTTTACTTTCCTGGTTGCTCCCTGCAGTGCTGGGTTATTTATGGGGTATGTTGCAATGGAGCAGGTATAAATCAAAAAGTAAAAAGGCAGAAATGGAACTTTCTTCGGCCAGCAAACGCATTGTAAACCTGGAAAAAGAAGTCAATGAATGCCGGCTTGCTTATGAAAAAGTGGCAAGGGAAAAGGAAAAACTGGTAAACGAAAAGGCAAGCAGTGGCCAGGTGGTCAATAAACCAGTATTGGGTAGCACGCCTTCCCAGGCTGCTGCATCACACCTTTCTCAGGAGATCATTCATGAGACCAAACCCATTTTTGGCTATGCTATCAGGCGCAATGATATTAAAATAGTGGAAGGCATAGATCCAAAAATTGAAAAAATATTAATTGAAGTTGGGATTTCAGATTGGAATTCTCTTGAAACGGCTGACACCAATTATATTGGTTCAATACTTAATGATGCCGGCTACCATAATATAAATCCTTCAAGCTGGCCTTATCAGGCATCATTAGCCCGACTGGAAAAATGGGAAGAGCTCAAAGAATTTCAGAGTAAAATGTGAGAAAGCTGAGATGATTTGGGAAAAAGAAAGATCCGCTATCATCAAGAGATTGATAAAACCGGATTTTTTTTTCGATGAAATGGCACTGGAACTATTTTATTATCAGTCCAGGCTGAATAAAGTGTACAGAGAGTACCTTGAATTAATTCACATGGATGCAAACCGGATTAATAAAATAAGTGATATCCCTTTTTTACCGATATCCCTTTTTAAAAGTCATCTGGTCACTACAGGAAAGTATATTCCAGGGAAAGTATTTTGCAGCAGTGGTACAACCGACCAAAATCGAAGCAAACATCTGATACGGGACACCGATTTGTACCATCGTATTTCTGCACTTTGTTTTCAAGATGCATTTGGCCTATCTGTCGATAAAGTTGCTCATATAGGTGTACTACCAAGTTATGCCACCAATTCTGATTCTTCTTTGTTATTCATGTTGGATTATTTTATTAAAAAGGGTGGTGGGGGCTATTTTCATCAGGATCCAATTGGCTTAATTGATTACATCAGTCTAAATCAGGATAAAAGGGTCTTTTTATGGGGCGTGAGCTATGCCCTATTAAATTGGAAATATGCGTTTCCGGAAGTTCCAGAATTACAGATTGTAGAAACCGGAGGTATGAAAGGCATGCAACATGAAATAACCCGGTCCGAATTGCACGAAAAAATAAAAGAAAATTTTCATCAACCGGATATTGCTTCAGAATATGGGATGACGGAGTTATTGTCGCAAGCTTATGCCCTGGAAGGGGGACTATTTAAATTTTCACCCACTTTGCGGATTTATCCGAGGAGTATTTCCGACCCTCTTTCAGCAGAGCAGTTGAACAGTACGGCGGCTTTAAATATTATTGATCTGGCCAATATAGATTCTTGTTGTTTTATTGCATCTGATGATATAGGAAAAGTGTATGACAATCAAACATTTGAAGTGCTAGGCAGATTAGATCATGCTGATGTAAGGGGATGCAATTTATTGATTACATCTAATGAATAAAAACTTATTTTAATTCCCCAATCCATTTATCCTGATTATCCCCTAGCTTAAATAAATCCAGTTCTTTCAAAACCTTATCTGATGAGCAACGATGATGTAGCTCATCCAGGTCACTGTTCCAACCATTGCCATCAAAAAACTCGACCGCATTAAAATCCCTGGATTTATAGAGGGCCGTTTCTAAATAACTGTTTCCGAGATAGGCATGGCTACAACCCAATTCTTTGGCGATTCGGATTCCTTTCCACATCATCCATTTTCCAAGAGGAATATTTTGCTCCAAATATTTAGTATCATAAAAGGAAAACCAATAATGAAATATTTTATCAGAAAGTATGGCCAGAATATAGCCGGTCGTGTTTTCTCCTGAAGTAAATTGAATCACGTGGCTCAGGTATTTCCTGCTGATAATGTATTTCAATCTCTGAGGGGGCATTTTTGATTCGCCTATGCGCTGGTTACTGTATTTATTTGCAAAGGTCAGAAACGTTTCCCACGCTGTAAATTGAGAGATGGGTATTATCTCGTATTTTAAATCGAGCACACTTGACTTACGGTCAACCCTTCTGTTTTCACTGGTGTCTTTAAATCGGCTAAGATCGATCCGCACACCTCTTGATTTATAATAGAGGTCAGCCATCAGGTTTACATTTCCTGTAAAAGGTAAAAAACCGCCTTCGTATAGCGGATTTAGGTCATCTTTATTTTCATAAACTGAATAAATAGTATATCCAAAAGTATAGGTGGTGTAGTCGTGACGGTACTCCGATAAGAATATTTTCATTCCTTTTCTTCTGGGGGCAAATCTATTTAATTGTAGGCTATTTCACGCAATTGCTCCACTTCTTGTATAGATTTTGGGATGGGTTTACCCAATACCTGCGCATGTTCATTTCTTACACATACATTATCTTCCAGCCGAATCCCACCAAACGGCAGCCTTTTTTCAATTGCAGAGTAGTTTATAAACTCTTTGTATTTATTTTCCGATTTCCAGGCAGAAATGAGTTCAGGAATAAAATAAATACCGGGTTCTACTGTAATTACCATTCCTTCTGTCAGGGTTTTTGCTAATCTCAATGATTTTAACCCAAATTGTTTACTTCGGACTATACCTTCACCATAGCCGGTATAATTTTCACCGATGCCTTCCATATCGTGTACATCCAGTCCCAACGGATGGCCAAGACCATGGGGAAAAAAGATTGCATGCGCACCGGATGCAATGATCTCATCCGTATTTCCGGTAAGAAATCCCAAATCTTTCATTCCGTCGGTAATTGTTTTAGCCGCATGAAGGTGTACATCTAAATATCTTACTCCGGCTTTGACCTTGGCAATACTGGTTTCAAGTGTATTTAATACAATGGAGTAGATCTCTTTTTGGAACGAAGTAAAGGCTTTGTCAACTGGAATAGTTCGCGTAATGTCTCCTGCATAGTGCATAGATGACTCTGCTCCGAAATCTCCCAATAACAACTGACCTGACTTCAACATGTTGTGGTAAGAATGATTGTGAAGGGTTTGACCATTGATGGTTAAAATAATGGAGTAGGAGATGTCAACATTTTTTTCAAGTGGTACTGATCTTACTTTGGCCATTACTTGAGATTCCATCATCCCTGATTTGGCATATTTCATCATGGAAGTATGCATTTCACCTGAAATATCTATTGCTTCCACTAATTGGTTTATTTCTTCTGGTGATTTGCGTTCCCGTTGTTGCACTACCGCGGCACAAAGTTCGGCACTGGCACCGGTCGCGATCTGATCAGGTAAAAGATTCAGGATAGCTGCAAGTCTGAATGCATGATCACCTCTGTAAATGGGCAGGTAGTGGATTGGTTTATTTTTTTGTTTTATAGTTTGGATAAGTTCAATACCAGCTGAAGTACTCAAGACACGGTCTATTCCTGCCAGCTCAGCGAGCTTACTCATAGAAGGCATAGGTCCTGTCCATATAATATCTTCTGTAGTGAGCTCATCACCTATCAGAAAACTTTCTCCGGACTCAGCATTGATCAATAAACACAGTCCGCTTCTGTCAATACCGCAATAATAAAGGAAGGAGCTATCCTGCCTGAAAGAATACGTATTGTCTTTATAATTTATTCCCACCTCTTCATTGGATGGGAAAAGTATAAGTCCTGAACCAACAGACTTAGCTAGGCTGGTCTGCCTGGTATGATAGGTTTCCTGGCTAAAAAAATTTTCCTGCATATAATTTTAAATAGTTTGGAGCTCAAAATAAAGCAATTCCCTGCAAAAGAACCGTATTTTTGTACTTTCCTACAAAGAAGAGTTTAAATCGGTATGAATGTATTGCTCAGGCTGCTAAAAGTCATTGGAATAGCAGTTTTGTTTATCCTCAATGAAAATCACGAATTACTGCATAAAAAGACAGGAATCCCTATCCATTTAATCAGTGGGGTACTGGGATTTTTCTTATTTTTTTTACTGGCAGAGTTGAGTAGAGATATACTCACTTATTTGTATAAACGAAGAAAAAGGATGGATTTTAAACACACAGATAATGTGTTGGCAGGTCTTAATAATATTTATTTTCTCATTCTCTGTGGTGGTGCCCTGTATTTTATATTACACCTTTTAAAACTGAAGCCCAGTCAATTTTTTACGGGACTTTCATTGATTTCAGCAGCTTTAGCAGTAATCATGAAAGATTATATTTCAAATATTCTGAGTGGGATGATTATGGCATTCTCTGATAAATTGAAGATTGGTGATTATATTCAAATTGGAGATCAGACCGGAGAAATCATTGATTTTTCATTGACGATGATAACACTCCGAAATGATGACGACGAAATAGTGTATGTACCGGCAAGTACCATTTACAATCACAAACTGATCAATTACAGTACCGCCGTTTTCGATTCAGTTACGGTAGTATTTGAAATCAATAACAAAATGAAACTTTCATTTCAGGATTTAGAATCCAAAATAAATCAAGTGATGAATGAATACCTAACCTATTGTGCAGATCAAACAACAGGTTCTCTTTTTGTGGATCATGTACAGCAGGAAAGCACCCGATTTAAATACAGCTATACACTCAAACAAAAAAATATATTGCTTAATAGAAAAATCAAAGCAGCCATTTTAAAAGCAGTGTATGAGAACACCAAGATTAACAACATAGTATAAATAAAAAGAGCCTCATTTTTGGTGAGGCTCTTACTTAAGATTCATCTTTGCCTTTTGATGATTCTAAAAATTCGTCTTGTTTCTTGAGATTCATTTCTTTAATGAAAGTATTGACGAAGTTAAGCACTTTAATTAATTATGCAAGTTTTATACCAATTTTTTTTATAAGATGGGCATCAACACTACATCCAATATATGCATTGGGTATCTATTTAATAAAATGATTGGTAAAGTTAATGGGTGCTTGCTAAAGTGGTTACATGGCATAACATTTATTCATTCGTTCAGCTATATCTTTTAATCTGACTCTATCTCCACCGGTTACTTCCGCTGATCCCCAACCCTGATAACCTATGGATGTCAACGCTCTGTTAACTGCAGTCCAGTTGGCATCTCCGTCGCCCAGCTCCGCATCAAATCCTTTCCAGATGCCTTCATCTGATGCTTTTTTACGACTGTAATCTTTAATATCAATTTTGAGAATTCTTTTGCCCAATGTGGTAATCCATTGTTCAGGCCAACCATAGCGTATTATATTTCCCACATCAAAGTACCAGCCAATCATGGGGTTATTAAATTCATCTATATATCTCGCCGCTTCCAGTGGACTGAGTAAAAAGTTATTCCATACATTTTCAATTGCTATTTTGATACCTGTTTCTTCAGCAATGGGTAATATTTTTTTAATTTCTTCCTGTGATCGGGTGTAAGCTTCAGCATAAGAAACCTTGTCATTGACTACAGCTGGTACAAGCAATACCGTACTGCCTCCATAGGTTTTGCAATCCCGTAATGCCGTTTTCATAGATTCCACACAGAATGATCTGACTGCAGGATCCGGATCTGAGAGCGGAGATTTCCAATGCACGGAGTTCACCACTCCCGGCAATAATAACCCTGATTTATCTCTGGCATTGAGTATTTCTTTTACATCTAAATTATTCGGACTATCCAATTCGACCCCGTCGTATCCAATATCTTTGATTAATTTGAATTTGTCCAGTAGTGACAATTCTTCTTTAATCATACCATACTTCAGACTCTTTTTGATCAGTGGCCTTACTCCCTTTTGAAATGTCACGGGTAAGGTAAGGGCTGCAGAAGCCAGTGAAGTATATTTAAGGAAATCTCTTCTTTTATAAATTATCATCCGAATTGACTTAAATGAATTTTGTAAATCCCGGCTTTGCTATTTCTTTTGCCTTCCAATCAAGATCCCAACTGTAAGCATCGTCCGGCGGGGTCAGTATTTCAGAAGAATTTATAGCTTCGTTCCAGGTGATGTCTTTTCCGGTATAGGCCACCATTCTTCCCCAGATGGCCAACATAGTACTATTGGCGCTTCTTATCCCGTCATTTATCGGATCACCTTTTCGGATGGATGCAAATAATTCATCGTGTTCCGTTTGATACATATTGTTTTTATCCTTATTGCTGTGCAGGCTTTCCCATTTCCAGGGTTTGCTACCTTTTATTTCATGGTGATTCCATACTTTGATATCCGATCTTCCTTTAGTTCCGAGCATTTCTATACTGTATGCTCCATCCGTTTCTTTTTGCTGGCGGCATTGATGAAAACCTCGGCTGCCATCTGCATATTCATAGGTAATTGAAAAATGATCAAAAATATTTCCATACTCCGGTTCTATACGACTTTGCCGGCCTCCATTGCCTGATGCCTTGATCGGCATGATATCGCCTTTAGCCCAGGACATCATATCCAGGCTATGTACAGCTTGTTCTACTATATGATCTCCGGACAGCCAGGAATAATATACCCAATTGCGAAGTTCTTTTTTAAATTTACCCCAACTGGGTTTGGTTTCCCGCCACCAGCTGGCTCCTGTATTATAGGTATTATACAATGAAAGCACTTCACCTATATCACCATTTAAAATACGTTTAAAAGTTTCTCTTTTAGGAAAATCATACCTCCAACAAAAACCTGACATAAATCCGAGCTTTTTTTCCTTGGCAATCCTGGCAGATTCCATTACTCTGCGAATGCCCGGAGCATCCACAGCCACTGGTTTTTCAAAAAAACAATGTTTTCCGGCTGCAACCACTGCTTCCAGATGAAGTGGCCGGAAATTAGGTGGAGTCGCCAATATGATTACATCTACATCAGATTGCAATAATTTTTTATAAGCGTCAAATCCAATGAATTTTTGGTCTTCATTTACTTTTACTTTATCAGGAGCTTCTTCGGATATGGCTTTATAAGCAATTTCCAACCTGTCTTCATACACATCAGCCATAGCAGTCAGATATACATTTTTGTCAGCAAGACAAGCCTGAGCTGCTGCCCCGGTGCCTCGCCCTCCACAACCAATGATACCTATTTTTAAAGTATCGGCATTGAATACATGTTTGGTCTCAGAGGCAGCTACTACATTGAATCCCAATGTACCGGCAGCGAAGGTAGAGCCGGAAAGTTTTAGAAAATCGCGACGACTATTTTTCATAAATTATGCAGGTATTAAATAAAAAATTAATTTTCAAAATCTAAAATTAAGGAGGTTGCCCAATATAGGGAGGATAATTTTAATAAAAAAAGGGGATCCATTTTTTATTGGTCCCCTTTGCTCAAATTTCGAACTTTCTAAAATCACTTCTTACGGCAACATTTAATATCGCATTTTGAAGGATCGCAGTTGGGTGGTACACCACCGGGTAAACAGGTAGCAGGATCGCAATGGGTAAGATCACAATTGACATTGCTGATCAGGGCGATTGCATTTGCAATCAAGGTCGACAATAAAAAAGTACTACTTGATTTTGCCTCGATTGTTTTTAATTGGATCAGGTCAGATTTAGTTTCAGCTTTTACTGAAATTTCGCTTGTGGAAGCTTTTGAATCACAGACCTCAACCTTACATGAAGGTTTGGTCACACAACATGTCTGACTTTGTTGCGCGTAGTTGGCTATGCTTAACATTAAAGCGGCCAATAATAAATACATTTTCATATTATATGGGTTTTAATAATTGCCAGAAAGCAGGTGGCACTGATCATTTCTAACCCGGATTCCCGGCGATAAAAAGGATAGTGCAAATCTGCTGATTATAGGAGATGAAAATTGTTAGTACCTGTTAGGCACTTGTTAAGCGGCTGTTAAACCGAAAACCACGCTGGTAAAAGAGCTGATCTTTGATGGTAATATGCGAAAAGTATTTTGGCTGATTGGCTTTGCATCGATTGCTGTGATTTTACTTTTATTATTCCAATTATACTGGATCCGGTCTTCAAAAAAATTGCTAGAAGAACAATTTACCAATAAAGTGAGTATGGCATTATGCTCTGCCGTGGATAAACTGTCTGAACAGCCTGCTTGTTCCAAAGCTGGTAAAGAAGCTTGCTCTGTTGATAATGGATCTTGTCAGGCGGCATTAAATGATCTCGTAAATGACAGTGTATTTATGCATGAACTAAATAATAGTCTTCAGTTTTACCAGGTCAAATTGCCATTTGAAGTTTCGGTAGCTACTACCGGTGATCACGCTGTGGTGAACAAGGCTTCCTATTCGTGTTCCCTGGCTCCATTAATTGAACAGGATAATCAGTGGTTACAAGTAGTCTTTAAAGGGAAAGAGACCTTCTCTAACAAGCAACTAAATCCAATCTGGTGGGTATCCATGCTTTTAATCAGTTTGATAGGTTTTTTATTTATCTATGCTGTACATTTATTAATAAAACAACAAAAAATCTCAAAGGACAATATTTCTTTCTTTAATCATATTTTCGTTATTTAATTTATTTTGTTCAATATTTTTTTGATTTTGTTCTTTTTCTAAATTAAACTCCAAGGTTGTCTTTTCTATTTTTTTTTGGAATTCTTCTAATTGGACGGTCATTTTCTTATTTTCATTTTTTTTTTTGTCCAATTTCTTTTTGAGCTGATCTATATTTATATCATAAGATGGGGAA
>CAYNIG010000141.1:0-11705 GCA_964396995.1 uncultured Saprospiraceae bacterium
TTGTACATGAGTGGTAATGATAATAAAACGGTGAAAAAAACCGATTAATTGCCCTTTTTGGTGGCTACTTTTGCATAAAATTAAACATAGATCGTGAGATCAAGGGGAAAGAAAAATAACAAAGTCCATGTTATCACACTGGGATGTTCAAAAAATACAGTTGATAGTGAAAACCTTATCACCCAATTAAGACATAATAATTTTGAAGTTCAGCATGATGCCAGTGTAAACGAAGCCAATGTGGTGATCATCAACACCTGTGGATTCATCGAAAATGCGAAAAAAGAATCTATAGATACCATTCTCCAATTTGCTGAAGCAAAAAATGAGGGCCAAATCGATCGCCTCCTGGTAATGGGATGCCTGTCGCATAGATATAAAGATGAGTTAAAGCTAGAAATACCGGAAGTAGATAATTGGTATGGCACTATGGATATGCCCTCGGTATTGGCCGATCTGAAAGCAGATTATAAAAAAGAATTGATAGGTGAAAGACTAATTACCACACCATCCCATTTTGCTTACCTTAAAATAGCTGAAGGCTGTAACCGTACCTGTAGTTTTTGCGCCATTCCACTTATGCGTGGAAAGCATATAAGCAGGACTATTGAAAGCCTGGTACACGAAGCTCAGTTTTTGGCTGATCGGGGAGTAAAAGAATTGATGCTGATTGCGCAGGAACTTACTTATTACGGTCTGGATATTTATAAAAAAAGAAGATTACCCGATCTTTTGCATGCACTATCAAAAATAAACGGTATAGAATGGATCAGACTGCACTATGCATATCCCAGTAAATTTCCTTTGGAAATCCTTGATGCCATCAATGCAAGTGATAAAGTGTGTAAATACCTGGATATGCCATTGCAACATGCAAGCGACAACATGCTTTTGGCTATGAAAAGACAGATTACTAAGAAGGAAACCACAGACCTGATACAGACTATTCGTGCAAAAGTACCAAACATCAGTTTGCGCACCACCATGCTGGTGGGATTTCCCGGCGAGACCGAGAGGGATTTTGAGGAGCTATGCGATTATGTTCAGGAAATACGATTTGACAGATTGGGTGTGTTTACCTATTCCCACGAAGAGGATACTGCTGCTTTTGCACTCGATGATTCTATTCCTGAAAGTTTAAAAATAGAGAGGCAAAACAGATTGATGGAAATACAAAGAGATGTTTCAAATTTAAAAAATCAGGGAAAAATAGGGCAAATTGTCAAAGTCATCATTGACCGAAAAGAAGCAGGCAGGTGGGTTGGGAGATCTGAAGCCGATAGCCCCGAAGTAGATCAGGAAATCCATATAAATACCAATCGGATAAAACTAAGTGCAGGACAATTTGTAAAAGTTAAAATTACCGAAGCAGCCGATTATGATCTGATGGCCGAGTTGCAAATGTAAAAAATTCAATTCTCTGATTTGTGAATCAACCTCGTATAGAATGCAGTCATCAGTTATAAATAAATTTTTACTATTTATCCGGTCAAATAGAAAATGAGGAGCGAATCCTGTTCCGGGATTTAATAGCAGCATTTTTATACTTCTATACCAGTCAATAAACTTTGGAAAAAGAGATATGATAGGCGGGTGAACTAGTCATAGCTAATAGTCTTTGGAGCCTGTTAAATATTGAGAAAATACCCGTAAGTTTACTGGTCACTGATGAATGATTTGAAACAAAGATTAGCTAACCCTTTCGTGCAAGCGGGGTTTGTATTTGTGCTGTTCTTATTAATTTCCTGGATATCGGCTTTAGCAGGTTCTGAGAAAAAAATGCCCTGGACTCTGGCCATTGCTTTTCAATTGTTGTATATAATCTATAATGTAATTATTGGCCTGCTAAATAAATCGAATTGGCAGTATTGGTCATTTGCCGTCATAGGCTATGTGGTATTGATGTTTGTAAATAGCTTTATGGCCGGTAAGATATCCGGCATCAGTATGGATGAAGCCGGCACATACCGATGGATCTACTTTATACTAATCCCCGTATTTTTGTTATTTATTCTGATGTCCAGCCTGATTAAAAAAATTGTTAGTTTGGCCGAGCAGGATGACCGTCGATTTGATAAAAAACAATAAATAGCTGACTCAATGAAAATATTATTTCTGTCTTTTCTTTGGTACTCTGCTTGTACAGGTTCTCCTGCCCCTGGCAAGCCTGAAATAGGGAACGAGGTCATCATTGATACACCTATAGTAAAAATCATTAAATCCAATGATCAATGGAAAAAGGAATTAAATGCTATGGAATATAATGTATTGAGGGAAAAAGGCACGGAGAGAGCATTTAGTGGTGACCTTTGGGATAATCACGAAAATGGGGTTTATATCTGCAGGGCTTGTAAATTGCCTCTTTTTAATTCAGGTACAAAATTTGAATCGGGTACAGGTTGGCCCAGTTTCTACAAGCCTATAAATAAAAGAAATGTGACTGAAATTAGTGATGTCAGTCATGGTATGGTCAGGACCGAAGTGGTATGTGGCCGATGTGATGGGCACCTGGGCCACGTTTTTGATGATGGACCAAAGCCAACAGGATTACGATATTGCATGAATAGTGTGTCATTGGACTTTGTGAAACGATAAATGGCGGAAATAAGCTTTACCCATTTTTTGTACTCTTTTACATCAGAGCATTACTCTTTCACGTTTCCTGTCTTCACCACTTCTATATTAAAAGATTTGTCTTTCATGGCTCTTAGTTCGTCCATATTGATTGGATTGGAAAGTGATTTTATGAGGTTATTTGCGTTCTTAAAAAGAAAGTAGAGCGAGGGAGTATTGTTAGGAAGTTTGTCTGATATACCCAGAATTATTTTTCTGAATTCAAGCAAGTCGAGTGCATTGATATCGGTATCACCGTTTGCGTCGGCTGCCAGCAGTCTTTTATAATCCCCAAATGGTTCAATGGCGAGTATGTGTTTTTGTATTATTAGTAAATCTTGTGCCGATACATCCTCATTAAAACTGAGATTGTAATCAACCTTCATTCTTGCTATAGCGACATTTTTAAAAGTATCGGGTAAAATGAAAGTGAAGAAGCCCTGAAGATCGGTTTTGAATTTATAGTCTTTATCGTTGATGGTAAGCGTGATGTCAGCCAGTCCTAAACCTGAATTAGCATAGCTAAGCTTTCCGGTTAATTTGATTGTATCAGGTGAAGGAATTGGCTTTACCGTATCTACTGGGGGCTTTGGTTTGGTTGTATCAGTTGGTGGTACAGGCTTGGTAGTATCCGTAGGGGGAACCGGTTTTGAGGTGTCTGCTGGCGGGATAATACTTCTGAGCGCGCGCGAAATAGAAGTATCCAGTAACCTGATGGTTTCATTTTTATGAGCCCCTCTAGGATCAAAGTCGACATTGCCGTTTGGGCTGATTACCACAAAGGTAGGGGTACCGAAGAAAGGACCATAAAAATTATCAGAATATAAAGCCGATGCTTCGACGCTTCCACCATCCTGGCTAACACTGGGGCAGGGTAGATCATATTTAATTTTATATCCAATGACCGCAGCATCAAAATCCCATCCTTTATTACTCAATTCAATAAATTCGACATTCTCTTTACCGCTTCCAAATTTTTTATACAGGTCACTTATTTGAGGTGCGATATCATTGCATGGGGGGCAGTCAACAAAAAATATTTTTAGCATCACCACTTTACCCTTAGTCAAATAGTCACGGTATAATTCTATCGATTTTTTATCTGTAGTCGTGACTTTGAAATCGCGAGCTTTTTTTTGACCATACATCAAAATCTGGCAGCATAAAAAAATCAAAATGATACCAAAATTCCTCATAACCAGTGATTTAAAATAGCTAAAAATAGCATAATCCATGCCAAAAGTCAATTATACTTCCCAAAGGCATTACTACTAAAACGTAGAAAGTGACAAATTCGACTGATTTTAATTCAAAAAATCACTGGGGAGAAACGGCCACCCTGACCGTTTTAACAATTTCTCCATTGATGGTGAGTCTGATAAAATAAGTACCTCGTTGAAATTGGTCGGCTGAAAATGGAATAGTTTGTTTTCCTGCTGCCCTGGTTTCGTTGACGAAATTCTTTATTTGGGCTCCTAGAATATTGAGCATGGAGACCTGAACCCTTGAGGTATTGGGAAGTTTGAATTCAAACACTGCGTTGCTTACTACTGGATTTGGGTATACTTTGGTTGATTCATAGGTCACTTCAAAAGCAGAGGCATGATCAATGGTATTTGCATTTTGCTGGGCATATCCTATGTTTACCAGGAAGAAGACCAAAACAATAAATGCAATTTTCATGGGTCGATTTTAATTATAATTCAAATGTATGCCATACTTGAACAAGTAAATATGAATGATATCTTAAAGGCGGTTAATTTTGCGTTAAATTCAATTTTTAAATACTTTTTACATTTTGACACTAACATCAAATACCATTTCATCGTACCCGGTTTCTCCCAAATGGGTGCGGATAGAAGATTGGGGATTGGTGGACTATAAATCGGCCTGGGACAGGCAAACCCTGATTCATAATGCGATCAAAGAAAATAAGATTTCAAAATCTTCCAATCAGGATCCTCTTCCATCTCACCTCATCTTTTGTGAACACCATAAAGTATTCACCCTTGGAAGATCAGGAAAAGATCAACATTTATTGATGAATGAAGATTGGCTCAAATCCATAGGAATTGATTTTTATAAAATAAACCGTGGTGGTGACATCACTTATCATGGCCCGGGGCAAATAATAATGTATCCCATTTTGGATCTCGATCATTTTTTTACTGATGTGCATAGATATGTACGAACTTTGGAAGAAATCGTGATCAGGACATTAGCAGAATATAACGTGAATGCTTTCAGAAACCCTGATTACACAGGAGTATGGGTACGGTCAAGAATAGATAATTTGCCCAAAAAAATATGTGCTTTGGGTGTGCATATGAGCAGATGGATCACCCTTCATGGTATCGCTTTTAATATACATACCGATCTTTCCCCTTTTGATTATATCGTGCCCTGTGGTATACGTGATCCCGATAAAGGAGTAACCAGTTTGCATTTGGAAACCGATTTGCCGCTGAACAAAGAAGAAATTAAGGATAAAATGAAACATTATTTTGCCAAAGAATTTGAATGTAATTACTTATGATCAGAGATAAAAAAGTGAGTGAATCTAAATCCATCATGTCAGAAATGATCATGCCAAACGATACGAATCCACTTGGAAACCTAATGGGGGGCAACCTGATGAGATGGATGGATATTGCCGGAGCCATCTGTGCCAACAGGCACGCTGAAGCCTTTTGCGTCACGGCCAGTGTAGACCACATATCGTTTCACAAACCGATCAAGCTAGGGCAGGTACTTACCCTGGAAGCAAGAGTGACCAGGGCATTTCATACTTCTATGGAGGTATTTGTCGAAGCTTTTGTCAGTGACACAAGAAGTGTGGTACGCGAATTAGCCAATCATGCTTATTTTTCTTTTGTTGCTTTGGATGAAGACACATTAAAGCCCAAAAAAATACCAGCTGTATTGCCTGAAACCGAAGAAGAAAAAAAATATTTTGAAAGTGCCCTTACCCGCAGAGAATTGCGGCTTTTATTGAGTGGAAAGATAGAGACTAAAGATGCGAAAGTATTAAAAGAAATAGTTGACGGTAAAAAAATGATTTTCTGATGGTTTTGCTTATTTCTTTGAAGAACTTTTAAGAGTAATTACAATCACCCCATTTGCGCCGCGAGTACCATAGATGGCTGTACTAGCGGCATCTTTCAATACCGTTACAGCCTTGATGTCTGCTGGCGCTACAGAAGCATACACAGAACTAAATCCACCGGATACCTGACTGCCATTTACTATAAACAACGGGGTCAACCCGGAATTAAAAGAACTTATCCCTCTTACTGTAATGGTAGCATTGGGACCATCGTTCCAAACATTTACTCCAGGTACCTTACGTAAATAGTTGTCTAATGTGATATTGGCTGATTGGTCAGCTTGCACTGTAGTGGCTGACTCTGAACTATATTTTTTAGATTGTTTTAAATATCCATTTTCATATTCTGCCATTTGAGCAGATTCAGAACCCATTTTTTGCGCTTGTTTGGGTGAGCATGAAAACCATAAAGTGGAAATAAACAAAATGAGAAGTCGCATTCTCTAAAGGTAAACTAAAATGAAATAGAATAAGGAAAATAATAGTAATGGGCAGCAGCTACAGTATATAAGCCAGCTCTATTTCTTCATTTTTTGCTTTCTGATGGTAAAAACTCTGGAAATATTAAATCCAAAGTGGATGCCACCATCAGCCCAATCACCAACCGTTTCAGCAATATATCCTTTTTCGATCATAGAAGTGGAGTTGGTGGCGTGCAATTGGAATACATGGCCGCCTGTTTCAATATCAAAACCCACTGATAGAGATGGTTTATATACTGAAGAAATTTGATCAGGCAACAAGTATACATATTCTCCATTTAAAGACATTCTGTTGGTGAGTTTAATCCTTCCTCCTGCACCTATTGCCAATACATCGTTTTTCTCCGTTGTATTTAAGGTGAGATTTCTGTGAATCAAGGTAGGCGATACCTGAAGAGAAAATCGACTGTTTATTTTACTACCAATGATCAACTGACTGGTGTAAACAAGATTATTGGAAAAATAGTTTGGTCTGTCCGGAGTAGTATTCAAGGTTTTCCAGGCAGTGCTTCCAAATAATGAAATGGTGAAAGGGAATGATCCTTTACCTCTGGATTGGCCCACAATTTTCCATTTAAAATACCCATCCAGAGTTTTTTCAAAAGAACTTCTTCCCAGGCCAATCATAAAATTATTAGAAAGTCCATATTCGCCACCGATTCTTATAGTTGCCTGGTCTAATCCGAATAATTCTTCGATTCCACTATTTAGAAATCCGAATCTATGATTGATCTTGAAATCCAAAACCCCTCCCGCCACATTTTCTACCGATGGTAAATTAATTACCCGGGTGGTTTTAAAAGTGGCATACACTTTTTCGTGAGGCTTTCCAGCGGTAGAATCTTCTAATAAAGAAAGCAAATCATCCTGGGCTAAAATAGCCAAAGGCAAACTGAGCAACAGAAGTAATATGTATTTTTTCATAAATTTTAATGATCACAAAAATAAGGTAGATATTGGTTTATTTGACTGTTTTAAATTCTTCCAGTATTGCGGCTACTGTCACTTTAATTTCCTTAGAAATATTTTCCTTTACCAGGGCCGGTACTTTAATGTCAAATTCTGCCAGTTTTACATTAAAATCAATATCGGTTTTGATCTTGCCGTCCTTTACATTAAGATTAACCACGTTGTCAAAGGGCTTTGTGACACCATGAATAGTAATGCTGCCGACTACCGTTCCTTTAAAGCTCCCTTTGTAATTCATATTAAAGTCGTTGATGTTTTTAATATTTCCTTTAAATACGGCTTTAGGAAATTTTGTGGATTCCATATAGTTCTCATTGAAATGCTCCTGCATCAGAGCTTTTTCGAATGTAAATGATTTGATTAATACTGCCATCTCCACATTTCCGGTCGCCAAATCCAAAACACAATTTGCGGTGTTGGTAATGGCATCTATATTCTCCATATTGGTCCTGGAAAAAAAACTCACCTCTCCTGATTTGGTAAAATATTTTTGACCGGATACCTTTGTTAAAAGGGAAATGGTGAGAATGGCAAAAAGAATACTTTGTTTCATTTAGTCTTTATTTTAGTTTTTGATTTCTACGCATCGATCGAGAATAACATCAGATAAATATCCAGAACAAATTCCCTTCATATGCACCATTTCGCCCTCTCTGAAATCAGTCCTGTGATCATCCCGCAGAGGATCGAGATTGCAGAGGATAGTGGCCATGGGATCGTTGGTATCCAGTTGAATTATGGTTTTATTATTTTCGGTCTTTACACTTATTATTTTACCGGTTACGCCAATAGTCCGGTCCAAATATTTTTTATTCGCTTCCGTTTCATTTTCCTTAAAGGCAGTAATCAGCTCTTCGGAGGTTACATCCTTCATCATTGGGGTGGCGGCTACATCCGCATGAGGTTTATTGTACATTTTATATGCGATGAATGCTCCTATGAGCCCCAATCCCAGTAATATTAATAGAATTTTTTTCAACATGTTATTCAGTTTAATTAATTTTCAATAGCTCCGCTACTTATCCATGTTTCGAGTTTATTTATTTCACAATCCGTTCTCTTGGCGACGGCAGGGGGCATAGGCGATACACCGGGCTCGTGTTTAATGGATTTCATGAATAATCCATTTTGCACATACCCTTTTAAATCGGAATAGGTGTCCAGGTTTACATTCCCATTAATACTGCCCTTCACGTGACAGCTGCATCCTGCGTCCACGAAAGGTCTGACAAACTGAGTGTAAGTCACATTTTGAGTAGTACAGTTATTAGGATAAAGTGTGACCTCATTATCATAATAACAACCGGTCAAAAACGGTATTCCGATTCCAATCAGGAGTAAACCAATCTTCGGTAAAGACTTTTGATTTGAGATAAATATTCTTATATAATTCATAAAATTGAAAACAATTAGTTATTTAAAGCCCCTTTACTTATCCATATTTGGAGTTTCTTAATGTCACAATCCGGTAATTTGGGTTGATCCAGTGGCATTTGAGTAAATCCTGATTCCCAGGTCATCGATCCCATAAGCCTTCCGGTAGCCAACGCACTATTTACTCCGCTGTACGTGTGTAAAACAATTCCTGCATAGTTTACCAGGCTTCCGTGGCAACTGATGCAGTGTTTTTGAAATAAGGGGAGCACAAAGCTGGTAAATTTTACTGAGGTAGTATCACAAGCTATTACATCAGTGCAGGTATCGTTTTTTATTCCGCCCGTGATCCATTTATTTATCAGGTTTATTTGTTTCGTGCTTAATTTGGGAGAGGGCGGTGGAGGCATTATTTCTTTCTGGTTATTGCTGGTGATTACTTTGTAAATTTCACTGTTATTGGGTTTTCCGGATACCAGACCTTTTCTTATAATCTTTTGATAATCAGTCAATATATATCCATCTGACCCGGTTCGGGAATCATGGCAGCCCAAAATTGCACAATTTTGTACGAATATGGGCAAGATATCCCTGTTGAAATAGATGACTGTTGTATCGCAAATTTTATCTGGTACGGGCTTGATCGTGTCTATTGGTTTCATAGTATCTATCTTAATAGTATCTGAGCCATCACCAGGATTTAAAATTGGGTCGTGAACGCAAGATTCCAAGCTGTAAATCCAAATCAAAAACAATACCAGTCCACCAAAAATAATTTTTTTCATGCCCCTTTGAATTACCAATTAAAACGGAAATTCTAATTCTAATGTTGCTTTCGCAAAATTAAAGATACTAATCGAGGATTTTAACTGAAATGGATGTGTTTCCATCTGATTGAAGTCATTATTTAAAATTACAACCAATTAAATATATTGGATTGTACTTCCGATTACATTTAGATATCAGCAACAGTACCCTGATGAGATCTAATTTTTATAAATAACATATAACGGTCTGGCTATAAGCTTAATTAATCAATCGGAATATAATAACAGGAAATAGTAGATTTGTAAGGTTTAATTATTAAAATACCATTCTTATGGATCAGCGAATCATAAACTTATATGATGAATACACTCATAAACCACTTACCCGGTCCGTTTTTCTTTCCCGGTTAGCAGACTTGACCGGCGGTATGACTGCAGCAATGGCGATATTACCTTTAATTGAGGTAAATTATAAAAATGCCAATATTACCAGGGAGGAAGATTTATTTACCGAATACATCAGTTATGCCGGAGTGCAGGGAGAAATGAAAGCGTATGTGGCACGGCCTAAGCCCGAAAAACAATATAAAACGGTAATGGTAATTCACGAAAACAGGGGACTAAACGCCCATATTGAAGATGTAGCCCGGAGAGTGGCCAATGCCGGTTTTTTGGCTATTGCACCCAATGCTCTTTCCCCATTAGGTAAGACATTTGCAAATGAAGACGAGGCTCGGGCAGCTTTCAGAGAGTTGAAAAATGAGGATAATGTGGTAAATTTTGGAAAAGGAATAGAATATGCTAAAACCAGGAAAGATTGCGATGGAAATGTGGGTTGTGTAGGATTTTGCTGGGGTGGTGCAATGTCAAATAGTTTGGCTGTTCATGTGCCTGAGCTGAAAGCAGCAGTAGCATTTTACGGGAGACAACCTGCTGTAGAAAATGTTACTAAAATAAAAGCAGCAGTACAGTTGCATTATGGGTCATTGGATGAAGGGGTAAATGCAGGTATAGTGGCTTATGAAGCGGCCTTAAAAGCCAATAATATCCGGTTTGAATTGTACATGTATGAAGGAGCACAGCATGCCTTTCACAATGATACCGCTCCCACCCGGTACAATGAGGCCGCAGCCAAATTGGCATGGTACAGGACTATCGAGTTTTTTAAAAAAAATCTATAAATCACAATTTAGTAAGAGATTTGTGTATGTAAATTAAACTAAAATAGTAAATTTGCCACCATGTTAAATCATTCATTATACCACCATCATCATGTGAGTTTATTCACATGGATTGGTATGGCTTGAATGATTTCAGACTAAGAAAAAAATAAAGGCTTGCCGATTCCCGGTGAGCCTTTTTTATTTGACTAAAAATTTGAATGAAAATGACTAAATTATATATAGCGGTACAAAAATCAGGACGGATGCATGACGATTGTATGGCTTTACTAAAAGACTGCGGCCTGAAAATAGAATCGGGTACGGATCAGTTAAAAACAAGTGTCACCGGATTCCCTATGGATGTACTGTATTTGCGAAATGGGGATATACCTGAATATTTACAAGATGGTATTGCCGATATCGCCATTTTAGGAGAAAATACGGTAATTGAAAAAGGATCTAAAATCAATAAATTAATGGATCTTGGATTTTCAAAATGCCGGTTGTCGATCGCCGTACCTCAGGGATTAGATTATACCGATGTCGGCTTTTTTGAAGGCAAAAGAATAGCCACCTCATATCCTCATACACTGTCTGCATTTCTCAAGGAAAAAAAAGTAAAAGCGGAAATTCATCAGATTTCAGGGAGCGTGGAAATCGCACCAAATATAGGACTGGCAGAAGGGATATGTGATTTGGTAAGTTCAGGAAATACTTTATTCCAAAATAAATTGGTAGAGAAAGAAGTACTGTTGTATTCCCAGGCTTGTCTTTACAGTACTACCAAACTATCTGATGACAAACAGAAATTAGTAGATCAGTTATTATTTAGAGTTAAATCTGTATTGGAAGCCAGGCGAAATAAATATGTACTCCTAAATGCGCCTAACCGGTCAGTAGAAAAAATCATCAGCATATTACCCGGAATTAAAAGTCCGACCATTCTACCATTGGCGATTGATGGTTGGTGTTCTATACATTCTGTAATACCAGAGCATCGATTTTGGGAAGTGATAGGTGCACTGAAAGAAGCAGGTGCCGAAGGTATATTAGTCATCCCTATAGAAAAAATGGTAATCTAATCACTATGAAGATCTCAATAGAACCAAAAAAAGCAATATGGGACGATCTTTGTGTTCGGCCTTATGGACACGATGAGAGTCAAGACAGCCTGGTCCAAAATATTCTGGATCAGGTAAAAAAGAAAGGGGATGAGGCATTAAAGCAGTTT
>CAYNIG010000142.1:0-8691 GCA_964396995.1 uncultured Saprospiraceae bacterium
CAGCAACAGATCAGGTAATAGTTACTGCAGATCTAACTACACCAACAGCGGATGCTGGTCTTGATAAAATAATCAATTGCACTATACCAATTACTACAATAGGAACAACATCGGTATCGAACAGATCGTACTCCTGGAGTCCAGCGACAGGATTAGGTTCGACTATGGTTGCACAACCCACAGCAACAATCGGAGGAACCTATACTCTAACCGTAACCAATATCAATAATGGATGCACAGCCACAGATCAGGTAGTTGTTACCGCAGATAAAACCGCACCAACAGCCGATGCAGGCCTTGACAAAACAATCAATTGCACTACACCAATTACAACAATAGGAACAGCATCGGTATCGAACAGATCGTATTCGTGGAGTCCTTCATCGGGACTGAGTTCTACAATTATTGCACAACCCACTGCCACCACCGGAGGAACCTATACCTTGACCGTAACCAATACCAATAATGGATGCACAGCCACAGATCAGGTAGTTGTTACAGCTGATTTTACTGCTCCAAGTGCACCCGTTAGCTCTGGGGATTTGACGATATGTCAGGGAATGACTACTCCTGCACTTGCTGCACGTGTAAATTCAAATGAAACGATCGATTGGTATAGCTCATCTAGCTCAAATACTTTACTATTGAAAGGATCACTGAATTATATTCCCTCTTCAGCAGGCACATATTATACCGAAGCTAGGAATGCCATTAATGGATGTAAAAGTAGTACCAGAACGGCGATCACACTTGCTTTCAACCCAACTCCAAAATTAGTTGTAGTGGACATTTCCTGCTCAGGAGATTTATCAACCTACAACATAAGCTTTAGTAGCAATGGAACAGTGAGTAGTACAAAAGGAGAAGTTGATAATTTTAATAAGGTGATCAGCGGTATCCCAAAAGATTCGAGTGTGACCATGGCCTCCAGTATAAATGATTGTGCCACCACTATAACTATCAATCCTCCCAATTGTACATGCCAACTAGTGGATGCGCCCATCAGCGGAGGCAATCAAACGATTTGTTCCAACGAATCCATTCCCGCATTGACAGCATTGGCAGGCGAAAATGAAACGATCGACTGGTACAGCGATTTAAGTAATGGCACATTATTATTAAGGGGGTCACCAAGTTATGTACCTGGAATAGCAGGTACATATTATGCGGAAGCGAGGAATACAATCAATGGTTGCAAGAGTAGTAGCAGAACGGCAATAACACTTACAATCAATTCTACACCTTCATTGACAGTAGACAGTACGATATGCGCAGTCAATTTGTTGACCTTTAAAATATACTTCAAGAGCACAGGCACGGTAAGCAGTAGTTCCGGGTCGGTAGACCATACGAATAAACTAATTTCCGATATCAATAGTAGCACCAATGTCACACTGTCCGCGACTTTAAGCGGTTGTACCACTAAGGTGAATGTTAGCCCTCCCAATTGTACATGCCAACAAGTGGATGCACCAATCAGTGGAGGCAATCAAACGATTTGTTCCAACGAATCCATTCCCGCATTGACAGCATTGGCAGGCGAAAATGAAACGATCGACTGGTACAGCGATTTAAGTAATGGCACATTATTATTAAGGGGGTCACCAAGTTATGTACCTGGAATAGCAGGTACATATTATGCGGAAGCGAGGAATATACTTACCGGATGTCACAGCGCTTCAAGAACGCCAGTAACGCTTACTATAGATAATATATTTAAATCTCAGATTAATTTATCGAAAAATCAAATTTGCATAGGTGATTCAATTATATTAAGCATAAATTCCAATTCCATAGTAAAATGGAGCACTGGCGAAATTTCGAAATCAATAATTAAATCGCCATTTCTGTCAACTGATTATTTTGCAATTCACCAAGATGTGAATGGATGTATAGATACTGCATTTGTTACGGTAAAAGTAAATGAACTACCCTCGATTAAATTGCTTTCAACTACTTGTGATGTATCGAAAACTTCTTGGTCTTTTAGATATTCCGCTACCATAAGTAATATTACTGAAATTAATAATGTTGTTGAAATCAAAGACAGTATATTTTTATTAAAAGTACAAAGCGATGGATGTAGTACAAGTATATCAATAAATAAACCTGTTTGTGCATGCGAAACTTGTGATTGCATTAGCATACCTGCTCCTGTTAAAAAGAATGGTGATATTTTTTCTTGCCAAGGCGATCCAATTCCATCTTTGCAAGTTGTTCATCAAAAAGGGGTGGTGGTGGATTGGTATGACAATAAGAATAATATTTTGCAACAAGGAGATACTGTATTCCACCCACTGCAAGATGGAATATATTACGCTCAAAGCAGAAGCCTTACTAATCCAGACTGTAAAAATGATACACGTGTTTCGTGGAGAGTCCTTGTATTGCCAGAAATTTCATTGTCTGTTGATTCTTTATTTTGTTCCAAAGACCTGCGCACATGGGGCTTTAGATTTCAACAAAATGGAATTTTTGCTATCCAGGGATTTGATATTGTTGATAATTTAGTGTATAATATTCCAATAGATTCCACATCGATCCGGATATTTATTTCTAATAATGTATGTGATACAACTTATATCATAAGTGCTCCTGAATGTCCCTGTTCGATTTCAGGAATAGCTTTTGCGCAGGATACTATTTTGTGTTACCCTGATTCTACCACCTCAATCCACATTTCTATTGATTCTGTTCAAAGTGTTCTTGAAAAGATAGAATATTCTTTAGATGGTAGTACATATGTAAATGAAAATAACTTCAATTTTGTATTTCCTGGAAAGTATGCACCACAGATTCGAAATGCATATTGTGTATTGAAAATGGATACCATATTAATCGATACTGCACAGCGAATGTATATTCACTATCAAATCGATACTCCATCTTGTGATGATATAAATGGAGGTACGATCAAAATGACTGTACGAGGAGGTACTGGAAAATTGTCTTATGGGTGGAATACGGGAGATTCAACATATAATTTATCAAATTTAGATTCAGGTTTTTACCAGGTTACTGTATTGGATTCTAAAGGATGTGTCCAGCAATTAAGTTTTGAATTACCTCAGAACAATACTTTTAAATTTCAGCTGGATAGCCTGAAGAGAGTCAAAATTTGTATCGATGCCTCTTATCCTATTTCCTTACCAGATAGCCTAACTTACATTTGGACAGGTCCAAATAGTTTTAGAGCTGATACATCCTTCGTGAATTTAAAAGACTCTGGAATGTATCATGTATATGCATTCAATAAGTATGATTGCATGCAGCAAGATTCTATTTATGTAACCTACAGTAAGGAGTTTTTTAATGCTAGATTTTTACTTCCTGATGAAGGCCTGATCAACCAAAAAATGGCAATACTCGAAATATCATGGCCAATTCCAGATAGCATTAAATGGATTTATGATCATACCAAAGTAATGTTAAATTCAATTAACCTCAATCAATATATCTTTTCTTTTAATGAGGTGGGAACTCATATCCTGAAAATGCGAGCCTATAAATTTGGGTGCGAGACGGTGGTCGAAAAATCAATTAAAATACTTGCGGATTCTTCTGGATTATTTAAAGCTATGCCTGATCTAAAAGCTAACGGTTTCAAATCAGTGAGACTGTTTCCTAATCCGAGTAGTGGCCGATTTACTTTAGAAATTGAACTGAATAATTCAGCAGAAATAATGGTAAGGGTATATGATATTTCTGGAATAAATAAATCAGGCAGATTATTAAAAGGGGCTTCCTCGTACAAAGAGCTTTTTGAACTAAATGATTTAAATAACGGTGTATATAGTTTAGTATTACAAAATGGATTTGAATCAGAAGTAGTTCATTTTATTATTCAAAAATAGAGTAGTGCCTGGGTTAAATTCATTATTTTATTTTTTAAAGCAAAGATTGATAATACAGTGAACGGACAAAGAAAGAATGGCAAATTAAAAAAAATTATACTTAACCAGCTGACCCTAGAAAATTATCTGCCCTCCATTAATACCGAACCTTTGGTATTAATTCTACCCACATACACATCATGCGGTACATTTATTTCATTCATTACTTCTTTGATGGCCAGGGCTACTTTTTCAATGGTTTCTTTTCCTTTTGCTAAAGAAAATATGGCAGGGCCTGCACCGGATATAGAACTGGTAATAGCGCCGGCACCATAGGCCGCTTTTTTCACCTGCGAAAGAAAGGGAATCAATCTTGCCCGTTGTGGTTCTATCACTACATCTATTAATGATCTCGACATCATTTCCCAATCCTCTCTGTATAATGCTGCTATGAAGGCACCCATATTAGCAGTTTGTTGTATGAATTGTTTCATGGGTATGTCAGGAGTAAGTATTCCCCTTGCTTCTTTCGTAAGTATGGTAATATGAGGAAATAGCAAGGCATAATAAAGATCAGCCGGCACCGGCAATTGGATCACATCAGCAGGAGATAGTGATCGGATGAGCACCAAACCTCCCAATAAAGAAGGAGCGACATTATCTGCATGCACGGCACCGTCTGCAGCCTGTTCGCCTTTCACTGCAAATTCAAGCAGGTCTGCTTTGCGGTATGGATCACCTAACAGTGCATTGGCAGCTACCAGTGCGGCGGCGGCTGAAGCTGCACTCGATCCCATACCCGTGCCTACCGGCATTCGCTTAATGATATCGAGGCCAATACCCATTGTTTTTTCACCTAATGCATCCAACATAGCCTGTACCGCTACCGATGCCGTATTCAGTTTAGCATCCATAGGTATCTTTTCGTGATTGGTCGACAGTATAGTCACTCCCGGGGTGGGATGATAGCCGGCAATCACCTCATCGCCGGGGGCTTCCATTGCAAAGCCCAGTACATCAAATCCAACACAAATATTAGACACCGTGGCCGGTGCATATGCTTTTTTTCTTTCAATAGCCATATCCTGATAAATAATCTCCTATAGTAATAATTTCAGCAAATATACCGGCAGCAGTTACTTCAGCACCCGCTCCGGGGCCACGCACTACCAATGGTCTTTCATGATATCTCTCGGTAGTGAATACAATCATATTATCCGATCCGCCCAATTGGTAAAATGGATTTTCAGGTCCCACTTCCTGCAATCCAACCGTCACCCCTTTGCCTACTTCTACTTTCGCTATGACACGAATTTTGGCATTATTGGATTCCGCTTTTTTGATGAGTGTTGTATAATTGGCTTCGTCTTTTTCCAACACTTTAATAAAATCTTCCACCGTCCTGGCCCGGATGGCCGCATCGGATAATATTTTTTCCAGTTTTACCTCTTCGATATTGGTGGTCAGACCTGCTTCGCGTGCCAGTATACATATTTTACGACTAATGTCTTTTAATGAAAGATCATCACGGGGATCAGGCTCGGTATATCCCTGGGCTCTCGCTTCTTTTACCAGGTCTGAAAATTTTACAGCAGAACTAAACTTATTGAAAATAAAAGACAATGACCCCGACAGCACACCCTCTATCTTGAGTATTCTGTCTCCGGAGATCATCAGGTTACGCAAGGTGGAAAGCACAGGTAAACCGGCGCCTACATTGGTTTCGTACTGATATTGCACTCCCCGCAGATCGGCAATTTCTTTTAGTTTCCGGTAATTTTTATAGGCGCTGCTGGCGGCGATTTTATTAGGTGTGCTGATGCTGATACTGGCATCCAATATTTTATCGTATTTCGATGCCACTTCTTCACTTGCCGTATTGTCTATGAATATCGAATTGGCCAGGTTCATAGTATTCATATTTTCCAAATACTTGGAAAGTTTCATGGATTTCCCCTCGTTGCTGAGATGATCTTTCCAGTTATCTAGAGAAATGCCTTTTGAATCGAACAACATTTTCTTACTGTTAGCCAAGCCTACCAATCGTATTTCAAGATGTTTTTCCTTATACAAATAGTCAGCCTGTGCTTTTAATTGTTTTATCAGCGTACCTCCGATAAGCCCGCATCCTACCATAAATACATTCAGTATTTTTATATCCGAGAGAAAAAGACCTTCATGCAATGCATTCAATGCTTTTGATTCATCTGCCCGGTTGATTACAGCCGAGATATTCAACTCTGACGATCCCTGAGCGATCGCTACCACATTAATACCGTTTTTCCCTAATGACCGGAACATCCGGCCTGCAATACCCGGAGTGTACCGCATATTTTCTCCTATAAGCGCCACCACGGACAACTCTTTTTCAATGATCACCGGTTCCACTGTATTGGCCTGGATGTCCCGTGAAAAAGCGGATTCTACGGCTTCCTTTGCATTGGCAGCATCCTCCGGTCGTACAGCAAAGCTGATTGAAGATTCTGATGAGCCCTGGGTGATCAGCATTACATTGATGCTTTGTGATGCCAGCGACTCAAACAACCTGCCTGCAACACCGGGTACTCCAAACAATCCGGAACCCTGCAAGGTGAGCAGAGAGACATTACTGATAGATGAAATACCGGTAACCGGATGGCTGTGTTTTACTTTCTCTTTAGTGATCATAGAACCCGCAAAGCCGGGATTAAATGTATTCTTGATGTAAATGGGAATACCGAGATCCATGGCCGGTTTTATAGTAGGCGGATAAATCACTTTTGCTCCAAAATGGGACATCTCCATAGCTTCAATATAACTCAGCTTGGGTATAGTGAATGCTTTGGATACCAATCTCGGATCGGCAGTGAGTACACCATCTACATCAGTCCATATCTCGATGGCTGTTGCATTTAAACCTGCACCCAACAGGGAAGCAGTATAGTCAGATCCTCCCCTTCCGAGAGTAGTAGTAAGGCCTCCTTTGGCGCTGCTTATAAAGCCGGTAACTACTTTTATTTTTTTGGTGCTTTTATATTTTGATTTGATGAGTTTATAAGATAATGGAAAATCGACTCTGGCCGATCCAAAGTTTTTATCGGTTTTGATGATCTCCCTGGCATCTATATATTCTGATGGTATTCCGGCAGCATTCATAGCTTCAGTGATGATCATACAAGAAGCACGTTCGCCAAAACTAAGCACATAGTCCATAGTACGGGGTGAAGCTTCCAATACCAGAAAAGTACCCTGCAACAGATTTCTCAATGTAAATGACATTTCGGTAAAAGAATCTGTAATCTGATTTTGTAATGCTTCCGGAAGCAGCAATTGAATGGCTGCTCTATGTCTGTCATGAAATACTTGCCATAGATCGATATAGGAGGCATCTCCCTTTGATGCTTGCTGAGCCATTTTGATCAAAGAATCCGTCACTCCACTGAATGCTGAGAATACCACAGTGAAGGGGATTTTATTCTTCTGATAGGTGGCCAGAATGGCAATCACTGATTTGATACGTTCAGGACTACCCACACTCGATCCACCAAATTTTAATACATACATATTACTGCCTATACCTTTTTATTAATAAAATGACTTAAGATTCCTGTTTTGGGAAGTGATTTTTGAGGGCGCAAATATAAGGATAGGGGATGACTTTTAAAACAATAAATGAAAGCGTATACAGACATGGAGTAGTTGAAAATCATATATTTGCAATTCAAATAGTGATATCCTAATAATGAAAAAAAAAGCATCAAATATAAAATTGACATTGCTAATAGAAAAAGGCAAACAAGCTTATCTGGTAGGTCAATGAAAAGAATTACCAGAAGTGCTTTCTCAAGGAAAAACAGAAAAAGAATTGAATGAAAATATTTTAGATGCTTTACAATTAGTACTCAAAGTAAGAGGATCAAAGAATTTTGATAAAATTCCTAAAATTTCAAAATCCAGAACAATGACTATGACACTTAACTATGAAGAGGCAAGAATTAATTAAATATATTGTCGCAAATGGGGCTTTCATATTAAGAGAGGGCTCCAATCACACCATTTAGTACAACAAAGCAACAAATAAAATTTCAGCTGTAGGAAGACACATAGAGCTGTATGCCTTACTCTGCCAAAAATGAGTAAACAACTGTGAATTTAAACCAATAAATAAAAACCAACTCATTTATGGAATTGTTTTATCGATGATTCATTATTCACCCAACACCTTCGCTATCTTTTCAATTTCCAGTTTATTCACATACGCTAAAAAGCCGGCTTCATCTTTTATATTATTACCATTAATCGTGAGGAGGGAGTTGACCAATGGAATCATTAATTCATAGTTTTTATCGGCCGGCTTTGATTTAATCAGTGATCTGCGGTTACCCACTTTAATGCTTTTACCGGCATCCTGGGATGAACTCAACATCAATGGATTATTGATCATCATCGTGATGGAAGACAGCAGCGGTGAATTGGCCGCAATGTTGATTTCCAGGTTGGCGCCATCAGTAGCAGCGGATTGATAAGAGCGACTGATATTAATCCCTCCACCCATCATGGCCATTCCAGCCGTATTATTTACATCGGAGCCTGTATTGGCTGACAGGTCATTTAAAGTAAGAGGAAGTGCAGCCAATACCTCTTTACCCATTAATTCATTCAAATATCCTATGGCTTGTTGCAATGCTATCTGGGCATCTTTATAATTTTTTTGTTTGATGTATGCCTGTGCTTCCAATATAGATTTGTCCAAATCGGTCTGGGGATAAACGGTGAAAGCAGCGAATGTAAACAGGAGTAAGTAAGTAATTTTTTTCATTTGGTTTTTGTATTTAAAATTAATGGGATTTGAACTGAGAAGGGAAATATTTTTTTGATA
>CAYNIG010000142.1:8791-11702 GCA_964396995.1 uncultured Saprospiraceae bacterium
TTTTGTATTTAAAATTAATGGGATTTGAACTGAGAAGGGAAATATTTTTTTGATACCAAGAGCATAGCAAATGTTCCTATTTGCTCAATAATATTCTTTACCTATACCATAAAGTTCCACACCTCCATCTTCCATCATCGTGAGAACGGATTAGGATTATTTCTCAGGTAAAACCAATCGGTTGGTTGGTTATCAAAAGCCGGCTTTTAAATAAGACCAGCCTTCATTTTGTTTTTTAATCAGTTCTACCATAGCTGATTTTACAAAAGTCATCTCCGGCAAAATCTGGTCTTTCGTAATATTTCTTTGCCTGAGTGTGTTTTCGCACACAGCGAATGTCACCCCTCCATTTTTGTACTTGTATATATTTTCTTTTTGAGTGGTCTGGTCTGTCATTACAAGGCCTATTGCAGGTCCGTGTACTACCACCTCGATTTCTACACTATCACCCAGGTCTTTTTGAATATTGCCTAATTGATTAAACAAACTTTTTTGCTGATCAGGAGATTCACTGGCGATTTGGATCACCACCTTGTATTTAGCTTGAGTTCCTTTTTGAGAATACCCGACCACAGTGTACAAAGCAATTATGCTTAAAATAAAAATAATTTTTTTCATAAAAATGAGCAAGATTGATTAATTAAAAATTGGATTTTGCAGAAACTTTTTTTGCTTGCATGATATCCAAATAGGGTCCAAATTTATGTTGTTTTTCATCAAATGAATCAGAAAATGGTCCAAACGGATGATCCATTGGTTTTTTAGAGATATCCGGCCAATCTTTAGAGATATCTTTTTGTGGCCTTGGTTGGGAATTGACAAATGCAGCTATATCCCACGCTTCTTCATCCGTAAGTTGTGGATTATCATGACTGGCACCCAAAGGCATATTGGCTTTTATATATCCTGCAAACCGGGACAATCTGAATAGACCTGCTCCTATATTATAACTGTTTTTTCCCCACAATGGAGGATAGATATATCCGGATTGGTCCTTTTTGGTGAGCCCTTCCCCCTTCTCCTGATGACAAACCATGCATTTGGAAACATAAAGAGTTTGACCCGCAACGGGGTCAGCTGGTCTGGTTAAATATTTTAGTTCCAGTAATCCTGCACCTGGTGGAGATTCATTTTTGGCAACCTCCTTCCCTATCCAATTGATATAGGCAATCATAGACTTCATCTCTTTATTGTCCTTTTCCAATGCCTTTCCATTCAGACTTCTTTCAATACAATCATTTATTCGTTTAAAAAGATCTTCCTCAGTTCCTGATCGTGCCCTGAACTTAGGATAGGTAGCAGCTACTGCACTATAGTTATTACCATATATTTTGGTTCCGGCATCCAGGTGACAATTCTGACAATTCATACCATTGCTGATTTGTAAAATTTTTCCGGTTGGTCCGAGATAAAAAGAGGTATTAGCAATCAATTCTCTGCCGTATTTTATTTCAGGATCTGTTACCAGATTTATATCAGGTGCTTGCCAATACTTTTTTGAGTTATTTTCTTTTATATAAATGGTATCCGTCTTGGTCGCGTTTTCGTTTGAATTTGTTCGTATGGGCACCTGGAAATACAACAGGCAAGTCAGCAGAATTACCATGGCCAATAATAAAACAAGCAGGGATACCAGTTGCCATACCATTTTATAAAGCCATTTTTCCTTGTCTGTCATACTAAATTATCTAAATTGATATGAAGTACCCTGCAATTGTGTCAACAGAGTACTCTCAAAATCGGTGGCTATAGCTCTGGCCTCTAATGCAGGGGAAACGACTGGATGAGCTGCCAAATATTCTTCTATGACCTCATGCATTTTTAATCCTAACAATGCAGGAGTCTTTACATTTTCTATTCTGCATATAGTATCATTCGGATCCCCTTCCCGTTCACAGGCCACTATTGAATATTCCCTGTTTTTATCCAGTGGTTGATCTCCAATTTTTACCCAATTCACTCTTTTATTCATTTCATTATTGATGGTAAAATTAACCTGCATACCTGCAAATCGTACAAACCAGCCTCCAAATCTTTTGGAAGGATTTTTAGCAAAGGCATTTTCCAATTCTTTTTCTAACCAATTCCATAATTGTAAACCGGTGACAACACCTTTTTTTGCTTCACTATCGACCGGAAGCATATTCCATAAAAATTCTTTGGTGATTTCCGCTTTACCGGATTTGGAATCTGTGGCCAAAGGCTGACAAAATCTGAAGCCATTACTCAACGCTATATCCGGCTTAAATTTCCATTGAATAGCATCCGTGATTAAATTATCCATGGGAGTTTCCAATACAAAATACCGAACTAAGGGAGTGGTGGATATTCCGATCACTTTTTTTAATTCGGGATTAAAAGGGTTGGATATGATGTCGATCATTTTTGCTAATTCCGGATCAGGCTTATAAACAGCAGGGTCTGCATCCAGGAGATCGTAACTATAGGATTTAATTTTTTTATTTTCTACAGTGAATTCAAGTTTGCCGAGAAACGATCCAAAAGCACCGCATTCAATTACTTTGGTGTATTTACATTCAATAGGTATGCGAACCCTTTCGTGTGTATCCGCTCCCAGTATAAAATCCACCCCGGTACAAACGGGATTGTTTCCTAATCCTACTTGTTGTGCTAAACCCATATGGGTTACTAACAAAACGATAGTACAATCTTCTACTTCGCGTAACAGGGATACATAACGGGCAATATTTTTTTCTGCATGTTCAAATCGAATACCGATACTGTAAGCCGGTGATTGCCTTTTAGGAATCAGGTGATCCGTATAACCGATAAACCCAATCTTAATACCGTTGATTACTTTTATCCAATAGGGTGGGAAAATCAGTTCGCCGTTGGATTCATCGTTGGTTTGATGCCACATATTAGCACATATTTTGGCTGCATGAGCATG
>CAYNIG010000143.1:0-11621 GCA_964396995.1 uncultured Saprospiraceae bacterium
CCTATTTACCGGGGTGCCTGGTCATTTAAAGAAGGCAAAGCAAGAGTAAAATATATTGATGGCAAGTACAGCTATTTAGACAAGAATGGAAATCAGGCTATACTGTCTGTCTACGATGATGCAGATGATTTCCAGGAAGGGTATGCTATAATAAAACAAAATGGCCGATGTCAGTTTATAAACCAGGAAGGCAAATTGCTGACGGAAGACTCCTGGGAACAAGCCTTTCCGTTTAAAAATGGCTATGCCCGCATTTCAAATGGTGGTTGGTGGGGTATATTAAATAAAACGGGTACCATCTTAATCAATCCATTATATGAATCAATAGGTGAAGAAAATCTTAACCGGATACCTTTTGAAACGAAAGGTCATTGGGGTTTTATGGACACTTTGGGAAAGGTAATTATTCCCCCCAAATATGAACAAGCTACCGTATTCCAAAAGAACATAGCAGTGGTAAAAAACGGCACGGATTGGCTTTGGCTGGATACAACCGGTTCCATCTTGAACCGGCATTCGCTGAGTTATGTTTACGATCTTGGGCTGGACAGGTGGGCCGCAGTGAAAAACGATTCTATATTTGCTCTTATGGATCATGCGGGTAATGCCCTGACCGCTTTTCAATATTCCCAGATTAATAAATTTAAGGATGGACTGGCTGTTTTTGAAAAGGACGGTTATTTTGGATATATGGATACCTCAGGACACCATGCGATCAGTAATATTTTTTTATTGGCCTGGGATTTTAATGAAGGCTATGCCCGGTATTCTCTTGGGAAAGGCATTGGATTTATAAACTTAAAGGGCAAAGCACTACATGATGTATTTTTTCCGGATGTACGGGATTACCATAATGGTTTGGCCAAAGTACAAACGGTGACCAGATAAGAATTACGAATATATATTCAGAATTCTATTGGTGCATGATCTCAAAAAGGGTCTGGTGTTTTATGGCTTAATTAAAGGCTGAACCATTATAATTCAGATCTTGATTTTTATATCGTAACTTTGTAAGTTATATCCATGCAAAAAGCAGAATGGCGACTGATAGAGAATTTTGTAGATGCTGAGCTTTTCCAGCAGGGCTATAGTTTGGTGGAAAATGAATTACAGCCAGCGTATGAACTCAGTGAAGGGGAAGCTGGAATTTTTTATTTAAAACCATTGGCTCAGCAGTCGGATCTGTCAACTGAAATTGAGTTTAGCAGAAAATTCATAAAGAGATATATATGTTCCTGCGGTCAAGGAGGCAAGAAATTGTGCAAACATTTGGTAGCAGCCATCATATTATATAGACGCCTAAAAAATGAGGAAGAGGAAAGAACATTAAAAGCAAATGCCTCCGGAAATTTGCCTTCCCGGATTTCCATACCCGCTATCCTGACACAGATACCCAGAGATGATTTGAACCGGTTTCTCCAGCGATATGCGAGAATTAATAAACATTTTGGTCAGGCCATCAAGTTGCATTTTGCCAGTAAAATTCAAGTGACCTCACCTGAACAAAAATATCATGACCTGATTAAGAGTATGACCAGGCTGATTCCACTCGCAAACGGCAAACTATCCAAACAATCTGTCCAATCTTTGTTTTGGGTAAGTGAGGAGCTATTACTTCAGGTAGATGATTTGATTGCTCTGGAAACTCCGATTGAAGCCTTTGCAATTTGTATGGAGCTGCTTCAATCTTTTCAATCCATTTACCGGAAGTTAGAAATGTATATTGGGGAATATGAAAAGCATTTTATCACCATTCACCAAAAGATCAAGAACATACTCGATTTTGAACTAGCTCCAACTTTGCGGCAGGAGTTTAATCAAAAACTGCTAATGGCATTTACAGACCCCTCTTATCCGTTTATCAATAGTCCTAATAATTTATTTGAAATTTTATATCCATTTCCGGAGTACGAAATACGGAATCAATTAAAAGAACTTACACTGAAAAAAATCAGCCGGAAAGAAATGAACTCCACTCCTCTTGTTTCCTGGATTAAAAACGCATTAAAATTTAAAGATGAAGCCTTATTGCTACAGGCATTAGAAGCCAATGAAGATATTGCCAGATGGATTTCGGCGGTTGACGCTATTTCGGTTAATCACCGGGAATATGCAAAACAAGTAGCCAAATGGTTAATATTGAAGTCAAAAGACTCTTTTTGGAAATTCAAACTAATGGAAAAAATTTGGGTTCTATTTCCGGATGACAGTGAAAGTATTGTCTATGCACTTGCTTTGCTCACTCAAGCTCCAGATGAGAAGTACATCCATTATTTGCTCAATAAACATGTTTCCCCTGATATGATAGAACAAGCCTTGCTGGATTCGAAACACAACAAAACCATTCACCTGCTTATTAATTTTTATTTCGATACAGATCAGATACCAAAAGCCAAAAAAATAATAGAACAAAACCTCAGCCTCGATCTTATAAAAAGTATTACCTCCAAATTTTATCCTAAAGAAGATGCTTGGATATTTTCAATATACCAGACTGCCCTTTCCACCTATCTTGAAGCCTATGCAGGACCAGTTCCGGCAACTAAAATTCAAAATTTATTGAGTTATTTGCAGCTGATAAAAGCAAAAGGACTAGCGGAGAATCTGCAAAAATGGTTGAAAAAAAAATTTAGTGACCATCCTACCCTTTTGGAAATTATCTAATTTCAAGATTCATTTTTTGCCAGTGTAAAGCTAAAAATAGTGCCGATCCCCGGGGTACTTCTGACTTTGATGTTTTGACCGTGCGCTTCTAAAATATGCTTTACTATCGAGAGTCCCAGGCCTGATCCACCTGCCTGCCGTGACCTTGCTTTATCTACTCTGTAAAATCGATCAAAAATGTGTCTGAGGTGTTTGCTTTCTATCCCGGGACCATTGTCTTGAATTTCGATCAATACGTTTTGATCTAAATCTATTAATTTTATACAGGTCTCTCCATTCTCTTTACCATATTTAACTGAGTTTTCAAGCAGGTTTATAAATACCTGCCTTAAATAGTCCGTATCTGCCCTGATTTTAAGTTCATCTGGTAAATCCGATTCTATACTGATGGAAATATTTTTTTCTTTTGCCAGTAATTTTATCTCTTCTTTCATGGTCTCCACGAAATTCAGAATATCAATATCCTGCCATTCCAGTTTTAATTGATTAGACTCTAATTTATATACTGAATCCAGGTCCTCTATAATTTTGATCATTCGATCGATATTGTCACTTGCCCTCTGCAGGTAAAGTTTGTTTACTTCCGGATCGTCCAGAGCACCGTCTTTAAGGGTGTGCACATAGCCCTGAATATTAAATATAGGCGTTTTTAACTCGTGTGCTACATTTCCTACAAAGTCTTGCCTGTATTTTTCAAGATCGCGCAAGGTATTGAGTTCTTGATTTTGTGATTTTAAATATTTTGATACTTCCAGTTCTACCTGTTCCAGCAATGGCTGATCCTGATTGAGTTTTAATTCGTTTATGTTTGAATCTTCCGGCTTGTGTATTATTTGAAATAAATGTTTAACTCTGGTCTCCAGAAAAGTGGCAATCACTTTACTTATTATTGCAAACGTAATCAGACCCGTTACGATTGAGACCAGTATTTTTACTGTGGTTTGACTTTCTTTATATAAAATGGTGGAAAACACCCAATTCGATCCCAATATGGAAGCAATTACTACCAATGCTGCAATGATAGCAATTTTACGTGGAGTCATATTTTAGTATGCATTAATGCTCAAAATACAAATTTATATCCTACGCCTTTAATGGTCTGGACATATTTTTCTCCTATTTTTTCTCTCAATTTCCTGATGTGAACATCAATGGTGCGATCACCTACTATAACATCTCTTCCCCATACCTTGGACAAAATTTCGTTTCTACTAAATACTTTTCCTGGTTTGGAGGCCATTAAATAAAGGGTTTCGAATTCTTTTTTAGGAAGTTCAATGAATTTGTTATTCAGTTTGACCAGGTAATTTACCGGATCTATAGTAAGGTCTTCGAAAATTAATTCTTTAGAACTGGGTAACTCACTTCTGCGCATGAGGGCCTGTATACGACTTAGAAAAACTGAGGGCTTCAATGGTTTGGTGATATAATCATCGGCACCCGCATCCAATGCATTGATTTGAATAGCGTCTTCCTGCCTGGCCGTCAGCATGACAATCATGGCAGTATTCAGGGCATTGTCTTTTCTTATTTCAGCACAAAGTTCAAGACCGGATTTTCCAGGCATCATGATGTCCAATATATAAAGATGAGGCTTAAATAAATGGGCAATTTCCAATGCTTCTTTCGCTCCTGCAGCAGTCTTTACATCATAATTATGCTTTAATAAATTATAGGATAAAAACTCGGTGATATCCGGTTCGTCGTCTACTATTAAAACTTTGATCTTTTGATCCATTAAATGCTCCAGTTTATCAGATTTGGAAGAGCAAAGTTATACTATAATGAAATAGAAAATCCCATACTCCATATTAAGCGAATATTAAATTACTCTGCCGGGTTAGCCGGTAACGAAAGCGAGGAATCAGCCAATTCGTCTAATTTACGAGACATTTCCTTAGTGATATCGAGCATCAACTGTGGATTTTGTTCCAATGGCTGCAGCGATTTTTTAAGTGATTCAATATCTTTAAATCCATAGATTTCACAAATTCTAAGGTGATAGGCCCTCCTCATACTATCTTTATTTCCCAATTTGGAATTGTTAATTACGGTCTCGGCCACCTGCAGATCCAATATAATATCAACATATTTTTCTTTAGACAATTTTATCTCCTGATTGCAAGACAATTGTAAAATGGCGATTGAAGTAAGATATAAAAATATTCTAATCATTGCTTTCTTCCGGAATAAATTGTTTGGGATAAATAAACTCTTTTAGTGCGGTCTTATCAGGTAATAGTTGAGCCCAGGACCCGATATTAAACTCCAGGTGCTGTACCCCACAGGTAGGTATGTGTGAACCATGGTCACTAAACATGGATGATAAATAATTCATGGTGGGATTATGGCCAAATAAAAAGACGGTGTGAATGGTATCTGGAATATTTCGTAAAAGTTCAAGAATTGAATTTTCGTCTCCATGATATATTCCGGGCTCGATTTGCATTTCAGATTTTTTAATCCCGAATTTTTTTCTAAAAAATTTAGCGGTTTGCCTGGCCCTCTTTGCAGGCGAAGAAATGATTAAGTCTGGTTTTAGTCCTTTTTTTTCCAGCACATCTGCCATGATGGGTGCCGTGGCTTTGCCCCTCTCATTCAACGGGCGATCAATATCTGCCAGCCCTGCCTGATCCCAGCTGGATTTAGCATGTCTGATTAAGCAAACTATTTTCATAATTATCTTATTGGTAATGTGGCTTATTGGACTATTATCTGATCGAAATAATTTTCACCCAGCTTTTCATGAATTACTTGCATGATTTTGTCTCTACTCATTTGCATTTCATATTTAACAGGGCCAGACTTCACTTGAATGTACAAAATATTGTTCCTTACAGTAAGTTTGTCTGTATTTTTCGAAATCATTTTTCCAAACCAATCTTGCCAACCTGCTTCTAATTTTTGTTGAATTAAATTGGGCTTGACTTTAGGTGACTGCGACCAGTCTTTTAAAATAGTGGATATCGGAAAATCATTTTGCCGTTTCATATTACAAATATATTTAATCTATTTCATGAACCGAGGCATTTTTTACTTCCAGAAAATGAGCCGGCCTGGAAACAGACTGGAATATAGTGGCTAGTCTGTCTTTTGATGTATCGGTGAGAATTATTTGTCTAGGTTTTTCACTGTGCAACGCTGCTAATAAGTGCTTCATTCTCGCCTGATCCAATTTATCAAATACATCATCCAGTAATAAAATTGGTTCTGATTCCATTGAATGATACAAATAGTCAGCCTGGGCAAGGAATAGGCCTACCAGGAAGGTCTTCTTTTGCCCTTGTGAAGCTGTATACCGGGCTTCATGTCCATGAATGGTGAATATCAAATCATCCCTGTGTATGCCTTTTGAAGTGATTCTATGCCTGAGGTCAGTCCTTTCACTTTCCTGCATTAACTCCAGGAAAGAACATCTGTCCAAATCAGTACTGTATTCGATATTCACCTGTTCCATTTGATCACTGATTTCAGCATAATATTGGGTAAATTTAGGAACCAAGTCTTTACAGAAAGTCTTGCGTTTTTGATACACGTATTTTGCACATGGTGCCATCTTTTCATTTAACACCTGGAGGTATACAGGATCAGGTGAGTCTGTTTGTTTTAAGTAGCTATTTCTTTGATCTAATAATTTTTTATAAATACTCAACTGCAAAAGGTACCCGTGATCTGATTGGGAAAGACTGGAATCCATATATTTTCGTCGCAAGGCGCTCAGGCCATCAATAATATCCAGATCGTCGGGAGCAATAAAGACTATTCCAATAGTCCCGATGTGGTCACCTTGTTTACTCACATGGCTATCGTTCACTTCAATCTTTTTTTGGCCGGATTGATACTTCATGATCACTTTCAGTATTTCTATATGGTCTTTGAATTTTCCCTCGATTCTAAAAAAATCAGCATCGTGCTTTACTGCCATTTTATCCTGTGGTACAAAATGGCTTTTAGTAAGTGCCAGATAGTGAATGGCATCCAGGATATTCGTTTTACCTGATCCATTTACCCCATAGATCAGGTTTAGACCTGGGTGAAAATGCACATGCTGGGAAGAATAATTCTTAAAATTGGTCAATATAAGATCTGAAATGTGCACGAAATGTCAAATATCAGCTTTATAATACCCAACCAAAAATATCCTCCAATAAATTTTAATTAATTCGCAAATGAAAGTTATAAATAATTGATAACCAAACACTAACAGTTAGTATTCAATATTTGGTAGTTTATCGAAAATGAGATATAAATATAAAAATGATACTGAAACAAATAGTACCTTTGCGGCTCTTTAACAAATTTCATGGATCGTAATAATATTATTGGCTTTGTACTGATTTTTTTAGTTTTGATGGCATGGTCGTATTTCAACGCCAAAAAAACTCAGAATCAGCAGGCTCAGCAGAAAATCCAGGACTCCATCGCCCTGGTAAGATACCGCGAGGACAGCATCAGAAAATTAAAAATGCAGCCTTTGGATACTGCAGCTACTTCTTCCAACCCAAAACCAATCAGCGCGGTAAATAATTTCAATACGGACAGCTTAGTTAAACCAGGTGTATATACGATTGAAAATGAAGTGATAAAACTCAATTTTACTAATTATGGTGGCCGTATTACAAAAGCCGAGTTGAAAAAGTATTTCAAAATGGAGGAAGCTGCAAAAGGTGCAGATACCAGGTCTCCGGTAATTCTCCATCATCATGATAAAAATGAATGGAATATCAGTCTTGATTTTAAAGGTGGCAAAATCAATTCAAAGGATATTTTGTTTACTGCGGATCAATCTGATAAATCATCCATTTCGTTTCGTGCTATTACACCTGATGGAAAGACCATAGTACAATCTTACAAATTAGCTAGTGACAGTTATGTTATCGATTATTCGGTTCAATTACCCAGTTCAGTTAATTCTCTTACTAAACCCATGATTGGGTTGGAGTGGAGAAATGTGGTGGAAAGCCAGGAGAAAAATCCTGACTATGAAAAAACGCTGACTACAGCCCATTATAAACCACTGGATGATGATACGGATCACATAGGTTGGGGTAAATCTTCTGAAGAAAAAATTGATAAGCCGGTAAAGTGGATTGCAAACTCACAGCAGTTTTTCAATACCAATATCGTAGCTGAAGATAAATTGGAAAATGTAACCCTTTCATCAAACCCTTTTGGTGAAAAAAATAAATTACTGACTGAGTTTACCAATACCGCTGAAATCCCATTAAAAAATGAATCAGCAAACTTAAAGTTATATATTGGGCCTAATGAATTCGCTACATTAAAAGCTCAGGGCAATCAACTGGAAAACATTATTTCATTTGGTGCCAGTATATTAGGCACAATCAATAAATACATAATCAGACCGGTCTTTAATTTCTTATCCAATTTTTTCAGCAATAAAGGAATAGTGATTTTATTATTGACTTTGATAGTAAAGCTACTTTTATTTCCTCTGAGCTATAAAATGCTTCATTCACAAGCAAAAATGGGTGCATTGAAACCGGAAATGGCTCATTTAAAGGAAAAATTCAAAGATGATCCTCAGCAGATGCAAATGGAATCGATGAAGATTTACCGTGAGTTTGGAGTAAATCCATTAGGAGGATGTATGCCGATGTTGTTGCAAATGCCTATTTGGCTAGCCTTATATCAGTTTTTTCCTGCTTCGATCGAATTCAGGCAATCCGGTTTTTTATGGGCTAATGATCTGTCTTCTTATGATGTATTCGCCAAATTACCATTTTCCATTCCTTTTTACGGAAATCATGTGAGTTTATTTACCTTGATATGGGTTATATCCACCCTGGTATTCACTTATTATTCAACTAAGGATCAGGATTTCTCCATGAACCCGGCTATGAAATATATGCAATACCTGATGCCGGTATTCTTCCTGTTCTTTTTCAATAATTCAGCAGCTGGTCTCACTGCTTATATGTCCTTCAGTAATATTTTAAATATAGCTCAAACTTTAGGAGGTAAGGCATTATTATTTCCGGAGTCAAAAATGAAACTGGAGTTGCAGGCGGCCAAAGCAAAACCTAAAAAGAAAGGGGGTTTCCAGGAACGACTTGAATCTATGATGAAAGAGCAACAAAGTAAAATGGAATCAAGACAAAAGCAAAATAAAAAATAAATGAATCGATTTTTATTGGTACAGTGCATCCTGATTATTCTGATTGCTTGTTCTGCTTCCAAGAAATCCATCAGCATATTACCTGAAAAGGAACCTGTTCAAGTTAAAACGGTTGCTCTTGCCGTCCCGGTTTCTACCCAACTCGAAAAAGACACGATTCCTGTCGTATTTAAAATAGATACGGTCTTTAAGATGTCAAGAGGGGCTTGTATTGGAAATTGCCCGGTCTATACTTTAACCATTTTAAATGACGGCACAGTGATCTGGACAGGAATAAGTAATACTTCCAAATTAGGAATGCATGTCGCTAAACTTGATCAACGCAAAATAAATGATTTGCAACTAAAAGCAAGGCTTTTTATCAGTCAAGGATTCAAATCGTTTTATCCTGATAAAAATCATGAAATTATTGCTGATTTTCCGACCGCCGTTTTTAACTTTTTTGACCATACGCAGACAAAAAAAATTGTAGTTAACCATTCGGCTCCCAAAATATTATATGAACTTAGCGACCAAATTGAAACCTGGTTAGAGAATACTGAATGGATTAAAATTGAACCTTAAATCCTGAGAAAAAGAAATATTCAACTTTTATTTTTGTACATCAAGCCATGATACAACGAATTCAAACCATCTATTTACTGATTGCCACAGGAGCTATTATTACCCAATTTTTCGCCCCAATTTTAAAGTCAAGTCAGTCTGCTATATCAGGCTTATATCAGGACGCCCAGGCTTTTGCCAGAGAAGATCAAATTTCCACCTTATTACTGGGAGTGACCGGCTTGGTTGCGATCATCAGCCTTTTATTATTCAGAAACAGAAAAGCGCAGAAACAATTGATCATTGGAACTATCATATTACTGATCGCTGGAAATATATATACCGCATACACAATGTCGGCCCCTACACGAGAAATTACCATGTTATCCCAGGCAACTATATTCCCGGGTTTGGGGTCCTTTATGCCTTTAATATCTTTGATAGCTTTAATTTTAGCTTACCGGGGAGTTAATAAAGATGAGAAAATTGTAAAATCAATGGATAGATTAAGGTAGAAATATAATTTGCAATTAACGATTTTGCAAGATTTAGGATTTACAATTTACGATGTGGACCAACTTTAAAACTGGAGAATTATTAATGAATAACCTCTAATTTTTCGGTGTAAACCCCTTCATTTGTCTTAATCTGTATAAAATATACTCCCTGGTGCAGACCACTCACTTCTTGCTTGTACACTTTGAGTGGAATCAGATTTTTATTAATTACTACCCTACCGGTTAAATCAATCACCGAAATTCTTTCGATGAGTTCGTTATCCTGATTTGCTTTAATGTTAAAATATTGAGTTGCAGGATTGGGAAATGGAAGTATATCCAAAGACTTGGCTTTTTTACCAAAGTCAATCATGACTTTTGTCTTAGTATCTGCAAAGCCCAGAACGTTACCATTTGACTGACCTAGTTGGATGTTTTTGATTGAGAATTCGAGAGGAAGCTCTTTAGGGATTTTAAAACCTTCTGCGTGTGAAACAATTGGGCCTCCCTTCGCCTTTACCTTCACGGTTTTACCCTGCCCATTCTTGGATTTACCGAGAGCACTGGCAAAATTGATGGACAATTTTCCGGGACCATTAATTCTACCTGGTAAAATTGCGTTATTGTAACCAAACCATGAATTTTCTATGATTTCCACTTCCAAATCTTCGGCACTAATGATTTGATTATTAAATTCCAGATCAAAACTAATGGATTCGATATTTTTAAGAAGATTAGTTGAAGAGCCAAAACCAAATTGAATAACTGCATCCTCACCGGGTGCAATAACAGCAGCTACAGGACTAACTTCCAAGCCACTGGGTATCAATTGGTAAATTCCCTGAGGTAATAATTTATGGGATTGGTTAAAATTCAAAATTACCGCTGACATATCAGTCTGATCTACATCACCATCCCCATCTGTATCTGCATATTTAGCATTCAGGTCTATATTTCTATTCCAATTAGTCGATTTTTGATTGGTCCAGTTACTGGAAGCTGAATTTCTTGGGTTACCAATAGTTCCTAAAAATTCACTTATGGTATTGACATCTTTTAGATTCACTATTCCATCATTATTCGCATCACCAGGCCATACCAAATCTGAGCCGGGAGTACAAAGTGGATCAATATAAGATTCAACTTTAATTTTAAGTGGTGCGCATTGCCTGGTACCGCTGGTAAGGCAAAAATTAACAATAAACTGATCTGTACCAACAAATCCGGGTAAAGGAGTATACACCAATGGGTTGAAGGTAGTAGACTGATCACAGGAAGAATTTATAGTACTATAACCCTTATAAAAATCTATTGTTCCATAGGTGGGCTCAGCAATAATCTTAAATTCATAATCAGCAATAGGGATTTCATAGGGCAATATTAATGATTTTCCCTCCGGAGTGCGAAATACCGGATTTAAATCTTCCCGAGGTAAAAAATCACTCACGTACAAATAAACGGTTGAAGTTTCGCAATTCCCCTGTGCACAGGCGGTATATTCAAAACTGGTAATCCCTTCAAAATCCAAGGTAGAGGTAAAGGTGAAAGTATTATCCCCATTTAAACTAAGATTTCCAATAGGTGGTTGAGTGAAATTGGTGATTAAAAGTCCAGGTTTGTCATTTGCTTTTACATCGAATAACCTGGATGTATTCTTGTTCAGGTAAATGATATCCTCAAAAAGGAACTGTGTGTTTTGGGCAGATTGAATGATATCGATAATTATAGTTTGATTTTTGGAGCCACTGGAGAACGAAATTATTTCCTTTCCGGTATTA
>CAYNIG010000144.1:0-11619 GCA_964396995.1 uncultured Saprospiraceae bacterium
TACAAATGACATCTCACAATCAATCTGGGTAAACTCCGGTTGGCGGTCAGCTCTGAGATCTTCATCTCTAAAACATTTTACGATTTGAAAATATTTATCCATTCCAGCAACCATCAATATTTGTTTGAAGGTCTGCGGTGATTGTGGCAAGGCATAAAACTGCCCAGGATTTAACCTGCTGGGTACTACAAAATCCCGAGCCCCTTCCGGAGTGCTTTTGATCAAAAAAGGAGTCTCAATTTCCATGAAGTCCTTACTGAACATATACTTTCTGGTTTCAAGCCCTAGTTTGGATCTGAACATAATTTTAGACTGAACGGGCTGTCTTCTGATATCGAGATACCGATACTTCATCCTCAAGTCATCACCTCCATCGGTATTATCTGTAATAGTAAAAGGGGGAATTTTGGATGCATTGAGAACTTGTAAAGATTTGGCCACGATTTCAATATCTCCGGTAGGTCGGTTTGCATTTTTAGCGCTTCGCTCTCTCACTTCTCCGGTGATTTGTACTACATACTCCCGACCCAATTTTCGGGCACTTTCACATAATACCTTATCCGCATCCATATTGAATACTATTTGGGTAATACCATATCTGTCGCGAACATCGGTAAAAGTCATTCCGCCAAAATCCCTGCTGGCATCCACCCAACCGCTTAAAGTGACTGTTTCGCCTACGTGTGACATACGCAATTCACCACAATTATGTGATCTATACATACTTATATATTATATTAGTTAAATTTGGGTGCAAAGGTAAAGGAAAGGGATGAGAGCGTCATATCAAGTATAAAATTTACACTAAATCTCTATACTGACTTTAAAATCCAAATATCTCCGCTGGCAGAGAATTGTTTGCCAATAATTCTAAAACGTTGTAAATCATTCATGGCAAAGAATATAGAACTGAGTGCCACTTTCCCATGGTCGGCGATCACTTCAATGCTGTATTTATCCAATACAATATGCAGGTTTAACAGATGACCTGGGGCAACATTAGCCGTTTCAAGAGAATTAAAATCTGGGTGAAAAGCAAAAGTTTTGGCAGTTCGGTCTAATAATATTTGATGTTTTATGACATCCCAGGTAAGAATTAATTTGGTTTTGTTCCCAAAATCAAACTCAAGATGACAACCTTTGTTTGAATCCAGCTTCAAATCAAATTCCATGTAGGAGCTCAATTCAAAATCCCATTCCAATTCCGTGGTAATACCTGATTTGGGAAAAGTATAATGTTTGGTGCGCAAACTTTGCAATTCAGGAGCAAATTGTTGTAATAGTCTGCATGATCCGTCGGCTTCTTTGTTTAAATAAAACTCACGGGGCGAGGTGAGGAATCCTTTCCATCCTTTAGAAGGCATCTGTTCGTCATAGTGGGTGTTTTCTGCCGTTGCGATCAAAATATTTCTCTTAGGAAATAAACCCTGACCTGGCTGTACTCCATAAAAATCTTTTCCATGGTCTACCTTGAGCATGGAATCCAGAGCATGGTCGCATAAAAAAGATTTTCCATCAAACTCGCCTATAAAATAACGGCAGGCACTAAATTCACCTTTGGTGGTGACCATTAATATCCATTTTATTTTACCAGCCATATTGGCTACTATACCAGGACAGAGACTGGCTGATTCCCATTTTTCTTTAAATGATGGATGTCCTCCAAAATCATTTACCAGTTCCCATTTGAGCAGATTTTTAGATGAATAAAATTGCACTTTAAAATCTGATGGCAGCGTAATCATCATAATCCATTTTGCACTGGCATCATGATAGAATATGAATGGAGTCTTGCCTCCGCTGCGTTTCACCTCTACTATTGCATTCTTACTTGCCTGACTCCATTTAATACCACCATCCAGGCTAAACTGGCAATAAACCTGGGTGGAACCCTGAGTCAAGGTATAAAATAACAACAAGGGTGACTTAGACCCCACACCCAAGCCGGACATATTTTTAATGTCAAAAACAATGGTACTGGCGTTTGTATTCTCTGGTAAAACTTGTATGGGTTCCTGATTGGTCCAATTTACCAGGTCCTGGCTAGTGCTATGTTGAATAAAAGAAAAATCATTTGTATTGAGGCCATGTACTTTAGTAAACAAATGATACTGGCCTTTGATAAAATAAAGGCCTATAGGATGAAGCGTGTGGTAGTTTACATTGGTTAAGTGAAAACCAGGTAGAGCACTAATAAGGTTTTCAGATTTATTCTTCGACATATTTTAGTAATCCATAATAATTCAATCGATTGCACCTGATCGGGTCTCCAGCTTCAAAAACTTTAACAAAATTATCTCTATTTATTCAATTGGCAGCTAAATTTTTTAATCTCTCCCGGGACATTATCGATACATCATATTCAATATTAGACCTATCCGATTTAAGGATTATTTTTCCCACTTTTTCCAGGTCTGAATACTGTTTTAAGGTCAAAATCCGGTTTATAAATAAAATACATTCCTATTTTTGTCCTCTCATTTTATTTAAATTCCTCTATGATTTATTTTATTAGAATATTTTCCCTTCTGATTTTACTACTGATTGCCTGTGTGACTCCACGCAAAATGACCAACATTCAAACTAATAAGGAAAGTGTTAGTGCAGTATCCAAACCAAATGGATCAGTTAATGTGGTTGCCAAATCAGATAGCATCAAAGCTGTAGTAGATACCATCAAACCTTCGACTCCATCTAAATCTGAACTACCAAAAAATGGCTTAAAAGCTTTTAAAGATATTATTACGAATAAAGCAGTGAGCCAGCCGGGAATGTTTACTGTACATAAAACAGAGGATAAATATTATTTTGAAATTCCAGTATCTATGCTTGGCAAAGATCTGCTGGCGGTCACCCGTGCAGCCCGCACACCCACCGGTGCTGGGTATGGCGGGGAAGAAATCAAACGGCAAATGTTGCGATTTGAACGTGGAACTGAACAGAAAATATTCCTTAGAGCAAAAGCCCTGGTAAATATGAGTACAGACACCACAGTACCTATGTACAAGGCGGTATTGAATAGTAATGTGGATCCAATAGCTGCTGCATTTGAAATCAAATCCATAAGAAAGGATACCAGCCTGCTGATTGATATTTCAGACTATTTCGTTTCCGATGCTCAAATAATTAGTTTTAGCAACAGCACTAAATCCCTATATCGTCTCGGTGCTTTACAAAACGACAAAAGTTATCTTCAATCTATAAAAGCCTATCCTATAAACATAGAAATCAAGTCAGTAAAAACATACGCTGTTTCTCCTCCGCCAAGTGGTCCTACGCCTCCCGGAGCACCGCAATCCATAACTTTACCGGCCGGAGCCGCATCTGGCTTTGCAACCATTGAAATGAACACCTCCCTGATTATGTTACCGGAGAAGCCGATGAAAAAGAGGTTGTTTGATCCAAGAGTAGGTTATTTTGCTACCGGGTACACAGTATATGATGAAGAAAGCCAACGCACCGACAATCCCACCTATGTTGTTCGATGGAGGCTGGAACCTAAAAATGATTTGGATGCTGCAAGACAGAGGAACGGCGAAGCAATTGAACCTGCAAAACCTATAATTTATTATATAGATCCGGCTACTCCGAAAAAATGGCGCAAATTTTTGATTCAGGGAGTAAATGACTGGCAGCTTGCTTTTGAAAAAGCAGGTTGGAAAAATGCCATCCGTGCAGAAGAAATTCCCGAAGGAGACAGCACCATCACCTTAGAGGATGCCCGCTACTCAGCAATCAGATATTTTGCATCCCCTATAGAAAATGCATATGGTCCAAATGTAAATGATCCACGCACTGGTGAAATACTGGAAAGCCATATTGGATGGTATCATAACGTAATGAAGCTGTTGCAAAAATGGTATAGAACCCAGGTGGCAGCAGTAGATCCAAAAGCCAGGCCAAACGAATTTGATGATGAACTTATGGGTCAGTTAATCCGATTTGTTTCTTCTCACGAGGTAGGCCATACACTTGGATTACGACATAATTTCGGAGCATCTACGGCTACTCCAGTGGAAAAACTCAGAGACAAAACGTTTACGGATAAATTCGGGCATACTTCATCCATAATGGATTATGCCAGATTTAATTACGTGGCCCAGCCCGGTGACAGCGTCTCTGATTTTTTTCCCCGCATAGGGGATTACGATGAATGGGCTATCGAATGGGGATACAAACCGGTTTTTGATACCAAGAATGAAAAGGAGGATGCTATGATCCTCAATAAATGGTACAAGGAAAAGGCATTCCCCAACCGTCGACTTTGGTTTTTAACTGAAATAAATCCTTATGATCCAAGATCTCAAAATGAAGATATCGGGGATAATGCAATGAAAGCATCTGAATATGGTATAAAAAATCTAAAACGAATCATCGAAGGGCTGCCGCAATGGACAAAAGAAGATGGTAAAGATTTTGCAATATTGAAAGAAGGATATGAATCGGTAGTAGATCAATTCAGGCGATATTTAGGTCATGTGAGCAAAAACATTGGAGGAATATATGAAACTCCTAAATCCATGGACCAAAATTTACCTGTGTACGAGCCGACACCAACAGCTATACAAAAAGAAGCTCTCCGATTTATCTCAAATCACGTATTCACGACTCCTAAATGGATAATAGATCAAAATATTTTAAATAAAATCCAACCTGGAAATGGATTGGAAAATATCAGAGCCATACAGGAACCGGTGATAAATGGTTTATTGAGTGAAGACCGGTTGCAAAGAATGATGGAGTCTTCTATAGCCCATCCCGGTTCTTATCCGGTTAATGACTTTCTCAGTGATATAAAAAGTGCCATTTTATCAGACCTGGCCGGAAGTAATGAAATAGATGTGTTCAGAAGAAATTTACAAAAGATGTATGTGGAAAGATTGATTACAATGATCTTGGCCCCTGCCGGCCCAAGCAATGGTATAGCTGTATTTGGGACTGTAATTCCTGGACGAATAGATGCGAAAAAATCGGATATCTTGAGTTTATTAAAACACAACCTTAAATCGATAAGACTTTTATCCATTGCCGGAGCTTCGAGAAGATCAAATTCAATTACCAAAATGCATCTTGAGGATTTGGCTGATAGAATAAAAAATGCATTAGAACCCAAATAGGTTGTTCTGCCTGAAGTAGAAGATAACTGGTAAAAAAAATATTGACATATATATTTTCTCTTAATGAGTAAGCAGGTGATGATGAATAGTATTAAACATTATAGAGAAAAAAATGAGTTAATTATATAGGTAAAGAGACCTGAATCAGAAGGTTTGGCAAGAAATATGCAGTATCATTGTCGAAGTATTGATCGGTAAAATGATTAATGCTTTATGAGGTCGGTTCGCTGGGGGGTATGAACCGATCTCTTTTTTTTAATCTCCTTTCCTTTTCACCCTCATTTCCCTGACATTCTTTACTGCCCCCAATCTGTACATCGCTCAATAATTCTTTTATAGATTCGTCGAGTATACTTGCTGGATCAAACTATATGAACCAATCCGATGATCTCCGGGATTTCATATTATAATTATATTTAATATATCTTTACATCATGGATTGGCATTCAGGCATTGCTGGTTTTAAAGCATATCTTAAGATGGAACGGGGATTATCCTTAAATTCTGTAGAAGCCTATGAACGCGATGTGGAAAAATTGGCTTTTTATATACAAAAGAATTACGAAAACATTGGTCCGGAAAAAGTAAAACTAAACCATCTCGAAGCTTTTATCAAACAAATAGACGAAGTAGGCCAGGATGAACGATCCCAGGCAAGAATACGCTCCGGGGTAAGGGCATTTTATAAATATTTGATCATTGAGGATATATGTTCTGATGACCCTACTGAACTATTAGAAGGTCCCAGGCTTACTAAAAAATTCCCTGATGTACTATCGGTAGATGAAATCAATTCTATGCTTGCTCTGATAGATCACAGTACGGATGCCGGTGTACGAAACAGAGCCATGCTGGAAACCTTATATGCTTGTGGTCTGCGGGTGAGCGAACTGATCACTTTACGAATATCCATGATCTACTCAGATCTTGGATTTGTAAAAGTTATAGGAAAAAACAATAAAGAAAGAATAGTTCCCATCGGGTCAGAGGCATTGAAGCACATTGGATTTTATATGGAAGGTGTTCGCCGAAGAATGAAATCTATTGGCAAAGGAGCAGAAGATATTCTTTTTTTAAATCAGCGTGGTAAAGGGTTGAGCAGGATCATGGTATTTATGCTAATTAAAGAGTTGGCTGAGAAAGCAGGGATTAAAAAAAAGGTAAGTCCTCATACATTCAGGCATTCATTTGCTACACACCTGGTGGAAGGAGGAGCCGATCTGAAAGCGGTACAGGATATGCTGGGACATGAATCCATTACCACCACCGAAATTTATACCCACCTGGACACCGATTATTTAAGAGAAACTTTACATAAATACCATCCAAGGTTTGCGATTTGATCACTTACCTTTGCGGCTCGCATTAATTCTAACAGTTTGTTTAAGCAAATTATATTTTTAACATTTGGTATTCTTCTTTTCACCCGTTGTGCTAATATTGGCCAACCTGATGGCGGGGCAAGAGATACCACACCTCCTGTTTTAGACAGCCTTAGATCGACACCCATGTTGCAAACGGATTTTCATCCGGACCAAAATAAAAAAAATATTGACCTGTATTTTAATGAATGGATCAAAGTAGAAAATGCACAAAAGCAAATAGTAGTCTCCCCTCCCCTTCAATATTCACCCAAAATTACACCCAGAGGCAAAGGAGTTTCAATTGAATTTGATCCAAGAGAAAAACTACTGGAAAATACCACGTATACCATCAACTTCGGAGAAGCAATAAAAGATCTTACTGAAAGCAATGAAGTAAAAAATTTAAGGTATGTCTTCAGCACCGGTCCCATTATTGACTCCGGCCAGATAAGCGGTAAAGTAGTGAACGCCCGTACAGGTGAAACTAAAGAAGATTTTTTAGTGATGTTGTACTATACCGACTCCGATACTGCAGTATACAAATCCAAACCTATTTATTTTTCCCGGACAGATAAGGATGGGCTGTTTACCATTGGCAATATCCGGGATACGCTTTACAGAATTTTTGTTTTAAATGATGCCAACTCCAATTATGTATATGATCAGGATAAAGAAGAAATAGGATTTTTGGACCGGTGGGTAAATATAGGTGAGGATAGCACGACCATTATTATACCATACAATGTATCACAAGTAAGACCGCGTATCACAGGATTCAATTTTGAAAAAGCCGGTGTGGTTAAGATACAATCTAACCTTCCTCTGGATGAGCTGAAATCCACCTCTCTAATGGATTCCGTGACGCTATTTCCTTTGATTTCCGGCGATACACTTTCAGTATATTATAAACCTGTGACTGCCCGGAACTGGAATTTAGAAATTTCCAATCCAGAAAAAATAATGGATACGATTACTGTAAACAGGGTCAGGATTCCGCAATCCGATAGTTTAAAACCATTACCGGGATACAATGACATCAAAACGTTAGCACCGAAATCTGTACAAGAATTAGAATTTAATACTCCGATTGCGAGCATTGATTCTGCATTGATACTCTTTATTGACGATACGCTCAAAGAAAAAACAAACATAGAAAGTAAAATTATATCCGGATCAAATAAATTGAGCTTTGTATGCCCATGCATTGAAGGAAGCTCCTATTCGATGTCTATACTTCCAGGGGCAATTATCAGCTATTCAGGTCAGGTCAATGCTGATACCATTAAAATCAAATTAAGAGGACTTCAAAAGGAACAAGGCGGGTCTATGATGATAACATTGGATAATTTAGACAGCGTCAAAATATTCAAAATTGACCTTCTCAGCAACTCCAAAATAGTAAAAACCGATCGGGTTAGTGGTAAATCATCCATTCTTCTGCAGTACACTTATTTATTACCGGCTTCGTATGAAATTCACATACTTCAGGATGATAATGACAATGGTCACTGGGATGGTGGGAATTTCAGAACCAAAAGACAGCCTGAAAAGCTATTAATTAAAAGTAATTTTAATGTGCGTTCCAACTGGGAATTGCGCGAACAAATAAACTGGAAACCATGAGTCAAAATACTAAGATGACATTACGAAGTGAGCATCTCCATAAAAAATATGGACAACGCCAGGTGGTAAAAGACATCAGTATAAATGTAAAACAAGGAGAAATTGTGGGTTTATTGGGGCCCAATGGGGCAGGTAAAACAACCACTTTTTATATGGTAGTGGGATTTATAAAACCAAATGAAGGAAAAGTATTTTTAAATGAAGAAGAGATCACCGATGCTCCCATGTACATGCGGGCAAGAAAAGGAATCGGTTATTTACCTCAGGAGCCGTCCGTATTTAGAAAATTAAGTGTTGAAGATAATATCACCGCAGTGCTGGAAATGACCTCATTAAGCCCGGCAGAACAAAAAGACAAACTGGAATCATTGATAGCTGAGTTTGGTTTATCCAAAGTGAGAAAAAACATGGGGGACTCCCTATCCGGTGGTGAGAGAAGAAGAACCGAAATAGCCCGAGCTTTGGCTACCAACCCCAAATTTATTTTACTTGATGAACCCTTTGCCGGCATTGACCCTATAGCGGTGGAGGATATCCAAAGTATTGTTGCCAAGTTGAAACTAAAGAATATAGGTATACTGATTACCGATCACAATGTACAGGAGACCTTGTCCATCACAGATCGGGCATATTTAATTTTTGAAGGAAGTATATTGCGAGAAGGCACGGCAGAAGAACTGGCAGCAGATCCGCTGGTACGTAAAGTATATTTAGGCTCAAGTTTTGAATTAAGAAAAAAATTAATTGAGTGAAAAGGATTTGTTTTTATTTCATTCTTACCACCATCCTACTGGCATGCGACAAAGCCAACCCCCGTACTGTAAAAGCCTGGATCAGCGCAAGCGATACATTAGTACAAAATCGGATCATAAAAGAACAAGCGAAAATAGATAGCATTTGTTTGTCAAACACCGCTGCCTATTATAAAATTGCTTATGACAGCATATATGCCAAACGGTGGTCTGAAATGAAGTATTTATTAGATTCAATACGAGCCCAATGAAAACCAGATTAATCATTCTTTATTTTGTGTTCCATTTGATGGCCTGTGAAAGAACTGGAATTCCAAAGGAAGTCCTTACACTCACGGAAGAAAGGATGGCATTGTATTATGTGCAACAAGACTCCATTTGCAGACAAAAAGCGTATTTAAAAGCGGAGGCTGCCGTCGATTCTTTTTTCTTATCTATTCAACAGCAATATTTACACGATTCCATAGAAGTGCCATTAAAACCAGTCAAACCTGCAGTGGATACCAGCATAGAATTGAATGATTCTCTTCCTGTAAAACCATTATGGGATAGCCTTAATATAAGATAAACTTTTTATAAAATTAACATTTTTTTATTCTGATATCTGAGCACATTTACTACCCTGTAATTACAGAATTGACTGTAAATTTATGTTTTCAAATCGATAGATGAATCATTCTCATTTTCATTATAAACCCTGTTTCCTCTTAGGAGTTTTCATTCTGGCTACCATACCGTTGGTCAGCCAGTTGACAAATGTCACCGTAGCGGATGCCCGAAAATATGTCCAGAACCTGGCAATCAAAGCCTCTGCTGATCAGATCGCTGTGCAGAATGAGATAAAGGTATTGGATGAAACTATTAAACAGGAAGAATTGAATCTTAAATCAGCGAAAGATAAAAATGATAAAACCAGACTCTCTCAGGAAATTAAAAGGAATAAAATCAAACTTACCAACGCTAAATCTGAGCTTAAGAATAAAATCTCGACGAGTAAAAAGTATAAAAATCTATTATTACTGAATGATGCCAATTTGATTGCTTCATTAAAAAAACAAAATATACTACCTACTTTGACCGATGGTATATCGTCCCAAAACAGGAATGCAGTTGAAACCGACAATAATATAGAAATCAAACACGATGTTTCAGTACCCCAACCTCCAAAGCAATTGATAAAAAACGAGACCTCCCCGGCAAAAACGCCACCCGCCTACAGATCCAGTGATCATGCAGGTGACTGTACTTTTCAGTTAGTGGCTGATAAAAAGAAAACAGCATTGGAACCCGAGATATTATTTACTTACACACCGGATGAGCTTAAAAAGCACCTCAAAGGAATTCCTTACTCCAAAGGTTGGGCAAATATTTCCAGGGAGCCTGGTTACTTGTTTTTGCAATTAACCATGGAAATAGCATCTGAACAAGCTCTGGAATATTACGGCAATCTGAATAAAAGCTTTATGACCATTAAATTGGTCAACGGCAAAGAAGTTAGATTAATCAATTCTGGTTACGATAACGGGCAAATAGACAGATATAAAAAAGCAAGCATTATTTCAGGAATTTTCAATATTGACAAGCCTACTGAAAAAATCCTGATGTCGGCGGAGGTGGATACAATTAAGTTAAATTTGATATCGGGATTTGAGAACTATACCATTTACAATGTCGATTTTTTTACAAGGCAGCTCAACTGTATTAATTCTGTTAAATAATGTTAGGATTAAAACTGGCTACCGATCCGAGATGGGTAAATCTCGCTGAAAAAAGCCTTGAGGAAATATTGTCTGACCATGCCTATTGCGAACAAAAAGCGGCATCCACATGCATTTCTCTCATTCAATTATACCCTGATAAAGAAGATATCGTGTCTGCTGTGGCACCCATTGTCTCTGAAGAATGGAGCCATTTCAGGTCAGTGTTACAAAAATTAAAGGAAAAAAATCTGAAGTTGGGTTTTCAGCGACATGATGACTACGTAAATTTATTGCTTAAGTTTCAAAAAAAAGGCGGTACCCGGGAAGAAAGAATGATAGACAAGCTGCTGATTTGTGCGATGATAGAAGCCCGGAGCTGCGAACGATTTCGATTGTTGTCTTTACACCTTGAAGATGCGGAATTGAGAGAATTTTATCATACTTTCATGGTGTCGGAAGCAGGTCACTATAGACTATTTATAGACCTTGCCAAGGCTTATGAGGAACACAATAAAGTAAATACCCGATGGCAGGAATTATTAGATTATGAGGCTTCATTGATGAAAAACTGGGAACTGAACGGGAACAGAATTCATTAAAAAGGCCATTAAAAATAGTAAAATGAGAAATTTATTTATTCTTTTAGGAATTTTATTCGGTACAGCTTGCACACTAGCTCAAAAGCTAAATCGGGTACAAGGCGAAATCCTGGTACAGGTAGAAAATGAAAAAGACATTCAACAATTAATTTCAAAAATCTCACCCCTCAGAAAATCCAAAGCCACCTATACTTCATTAGCTGCACAGGCCTACTGGTACAAAATAAACTTTGACTATACCGAATACAATGAAGTTGAAGTACTCAATAAAATCAGATCCAATAAAAGAACAATCGCTGCTCAATTCAATCATTTAATTTCTTTCAGACATAAAAATCCAAATGATACCTTGTACAGCAAGCAATGGCAATGGCAAAACACCGGAATAAACGGTAAAGCGAAAGATATCGACACCAAAGCTTACCTGGCTTGGTACAAAACCACTGGTGGCCGGACTAAAAAAG